>NZ_CAUVXP010000008.1:9327-73098 GCF_963555955.1 Protofrankia sp. Cas3 | reverse complement strand
CCCCATGATCCGAGCAAGAACATCCGCAGTGTTACCCAGCGGAATGGACAGATACGGGTTTCGGCTCGCCGCCGTGCTGGTGGTCCCGGAGTCCGACGTCGGCGGCAGTATCACCACCGCCGCATGGGCTTGGAATGTCGGACCGATGGCGGCGTGCACGCCCACCCCGGCCAGGCCGGTCAGAATAATCCCGATGATCAGGATATACCAGCGACGGACAAGAACCGCGACGAAATCCAAAAAGTACACTCGTGTCCCTTGCTCTTTGCCCCCCAGCGCGGGTCAGCATTGCGCCGACACCGGATCAGGTCCAAGATACACGGCCGACATCAGAGCGAGAAGGGCGCTGGAGCTTGTCGTGCCGATGCACGACAAGCGACAACAAGCCAACAAGATAGCAAGCTGTTCCCGTCGACGCCACTATTTGATCTCATACAGATGAACGCCATGTGACGAGAACGGGTCTCACCTGACCTGTCGGGTGAGTGGGCCACGCCTGTCGATCCCGGTAACCGCCGGCCGTCAACCCCGCCGTCAACCCCGCCGTCAACCCCGCCGTCAACCCCGAATGGAAACTCCCGAAACTCACCGACACCAGCCCCAGATACCCCACCTAACCTGGGACAACGGCCTCCACAGACCATCACCCCCGCGACTGCCGACACACACCAGACAGGCCCCCACCCACCGATCAATTCAGGCAACACTCTGTTAGGCGAACTCGGTTGGGTCGAGGCCGAGCACGTCGATCGCCTCCCGGACCACTGCTTGTTCACTGGGCGCGAACGCGCCGTCGACACGGCCGATGACCTCGCCGATGCGCACCACGGCACGGGCCTCGACGGCCCGTCCCCGTACCTTGGCGATCTCGGCAAGGGCTACCCGTTTTCCCGCGGCGAAGTCGCTCTGCAGCCGCGCCAGATGCATGTCGAACAACTGCTCTAATTCGGCTGCCGGGAAGCTCGCCATCACCGGGTCGGTGGCGACAAAACCGCGCATTCCCTCCCGTTCGGCCGGGTCGATGCGGCCATCGGAGGCGGTCACCAGGGCGCAGATGGCGACCGAGGCATCGCGGAATGCGCTACCGCGTAGGTCGTCGCGTCTCGCGGTCAGCTGCGCGCGCAGCGACGCGACCGAGGGACGCAGCCGGCCCCAGCCCATCTCGGTGGCCGCTGGCGGTATGCCCTGCCACAGCGGCCATCCCTCGGCCAGCCACCGCCGCACCGCCCAGGCGACCGGCAACGGACGCAGCCGTGTCGCCAGCAGTACATCGATGTCGACAGCTACCAGCGGGCAGTGCTGCCACGCGGCGGGCACCGCCGTGTCCGCCGGCCAGACGGTGGCGAACAGGATCGTCAGGTCGTGCCCGGCTGCCAGCGCCGTGGCCGGACCGGGCATATCGCTCGACTGTCGGTGGCTGTGCTCCACGACGCCGACGAACTCCCGAACCATGGTGGTCATGTCGCCAACATCGTCGAGATGGCCACCAAGCGTGTCCTCGATGTCCTCACCCGGTTGGACCGGCCCACCCGGCAGGACATACCAGAGGTCCCCGGGTGGCCGAGCAAGGAGCACCCGGTCATCCACCCGTAGCACCAGTCGAACGTCGAGCTGGATCGCGGCAAGGCCGAGCATCCGAAGCCCTCTCCGTGATGGCCGTGATGGCTGTGATGGCCAGACGAGAATACGGCCGAGAGCGTCATCCCCCAGGCGGATGGGCGCCATCGGCACAGCCGCCAGGACCGTTCCCGAACAGGTCGTGGGCTGCGGATGAAAATACTGGGGTTATCCCATGACCAGGCTCCGCACCTGTCCGTACGGCGGTCCGAAACGAACGTCCGCCGCTGGCCCAGAAGGTGCTGGCCGCGCAGACGACGGCTGCCATCGCCAGAAAGCCGTGACGTGGCGTGGCGTGGCGTGGCGTGGCCGACGATGCGGCCACTAGGAGTGATCATGCGATCCTGGCCTGCGTCGTCGTCCGACGGGACCTGGAGCGGTACGGGTTGACATCCTCGCCTGGAGGATGGTTGCAACGTCGTCTCACCCCGGCGGACTGACCCGCCGGGGACTACCGACCGGCACGGGTCCCGCGCCAGAGCGGGCGGTGCGTGGCCCGCCACTCGATGATCGCGCTGGTGAGGGAGACGGGGCGCAGGTCGATCCCGTCAAGACTGCCGATCGCGATCGAGGTGATGTGGACGTCGTCCTCGCGGCTGCCGATCTCGGCTCCCCAGGGCAGCTCCGCGACGAACAGGACGTTGAGTTCGTGGACGCGGATTCCCTTTTCCTGGTAGCTGTGTTCCGCACAGCCGAGGAACTGCAGGTCACCGACGTGCAGGCCGGTCGCTTCGGTGGTCTCGCGGCGCAGAGCCACCTCCACGGTCTCACCGGCTGCGACATGCCCGCCGGGCAGGAAGTACCAGGACTCGCCCCGGCGGTTGGCCAGGAGCACCCGGTCACGAGTGAGGAACACGATCCTGGCACTGATCTTGTTCGGTGTGACAGGCATCAGCAAGCACTCCCGGGCAGAGATTCCAAGGAACGGAGATCGCAGGACTGATTCTGCCGACATGCCGCGCCAGAAGTGTCAGCCCTCCCCCGCCAGAGGGCCATCCCCTCCCCCGGACGCCCGGCACCAGCACGGCCTACCGGGTCGCACGATGCGAGGTGCGATGAGCGTCCTCGGAAGCCCGTGCCCCTGCTGCTTGCGTCACCCGTGACCAGTGCCGGCCCGGCGGGTCGAGCCTGACCACCCAGAATGCCGTTACAGCCAGTCGCGTCGCTTGAACCCGAAGTAAAGCCCGCCGGCGATGGCGAGCATCACGCTGGTACTCACCGCGAATCCCCAGTGCTGGCCGACGCCGGGGTAGGGAACGTTCTGCCCGTAGAAACCGGTCACCGCGGTCGGCACGGCGATGATCGCCGCCCAGGAGGTGAGCTTCTTCATGATTTCGTTGAGACGGTTGCCCTGAATGGTCAGGTTCGTCTCCAGGATCGTGGTCACGAGATCACGCAGGCTTTCGGTCCATTCACTGGCCCGCAGGACATGATCGTAGACGTCCTGAAAATAGGGCTGCATCGGATCGACGACGATGTGCAGATCGCGACGCATCAACGCGTTGACGACCTCGCGCATCGGCAGGACGACCCGGCGGGTGAGCACCAGGCTCTTGCGTAGCTCGAAGCTCCGCCGCTGGACGAGGGCTCCCTGGGGAACATCGGCGAACAAGGTGTCCTCCAGGTCCTCGATCGCGGCATCGAGAGCCTGTACCGCTTCGAAATGGCCGTCAACAACAACGTCAAGCAGGCCGTAGAGAAGGTAGCCCACACCATGGGCGACAAGGTCGGGGTTGGCGTCCCACCGTTCCACGACCGCCTCAATATCGAACCCGTCATCCTTGCGGACGGTGATGAGAGCCCGCTCGGTGACGAAGACCGCCATCTCGCTGGTGACGACCGTACCGGTCACCGGATCCAACCGCACACCATAGGCGCTCACAAACAAATGATCCGCATACCGGTCAAGTTTCGCCCGCTGATGCACGTTCACGGCATCCTCGACCGCCAGCGGGTGTAGACCGAACTCCTCGCTCAGGACAGCCAGATCCGCCCGGTCAGGGCTGTGCAGATCCAACCAGACCGTCACGTCATCCCCGTCGATGTAGTCACTGATGTCCGCGACGGGGAAACCCTCCAGCTCCAGTTTTCCCTCCCGGTACAGCCGGGTCCGCGCCGCGCACCGGGTCACACCGCCGACCGCGACGCAGCGCTGAAACGCCTCGTCCGCGTCCGGGTCCGCGTCCCGGCCAGGCAACCCCCGGGCAGGTTGGACCGGCAACACCCCACCCGAGACCCCCATGATCGGCACGGCCACGGCCGTGGCGGACAGCCGCACCTCGCCCTCCCCATCCTGGCAAACGCCCGGCGACGTCGGGTCAGGGTGCTGTCCGGTCACGGTCGCCTTCTCCTCAACGTCGACTCTGCCCGACGGGCCTGTGGACACGACAGCGCTGTCGGGGTCCACCACCATGCTGCCTGACCACCGCCCGTCACCTGCCGCCACGGGACCTGTCAGGCCCGCCGGGAGCGATGATCGAGGCCTGTGGATGAGCCCGGATAGAACCGCTTGATGGGGGTATGGATCGCACGGGAAAGGTGCACGTCATGCCGATGGTGGTCACGGTCTCGGCGCTGAAGGTCACAATAACACCGACCTTCAGCACCGAATCGGATGCCGCGGCCCCGATATCTACCAGTCGTTACGACCGCCGCCGTGGCTGTCGCCACCGGAACGGTCGAACCATCCACGCCCACGATTGTGAGTGAGCGTGACGGTCAGGATGGTGCGGTAGTCGTCGGCCTGGGTAGCAACCGGCGCGTAGTTCGGGGTCGGCAGCCCAAAAATCTTGCTGGTTGACGGCAGCGGCTGCGGGGTGTTGTACCCGGAGAACACCAACGTCGCACTGTCATGATCCGGGTCGAACGTCACCGACGGGGAATAAACCCGGCCGGTGTAGTGGTGACGCACCGGGTCGGCCGTACCGAGATTGGCGTAATCGGTGCCGACCAGCGGGTTGGTGATCCCGTTGTCGACCGTCCAGTGCACCGCGTCGCTGGAATGGGCGTAGCCGATGTAATGGTAGGCGTCTGAATCACCGTCGTCACAGTTACCACCCGAGAAGAACAGCCCCCACGTCCCGTTGTCGTTCCGGATCACGGTGCCGTGCGGTCCGACGAAACGGGTATTGGTGTAGTCGGGACGGGAAGCGCCGGGCACCGCCGCCGGGTCAATCTTGTCGAACGAGACGGGACCGTCGTCGGTGAACGCAAGCCCGTCCGCGGTATGCGCCAAGTGCAGGATCGGGCGATCCTGGTTCGGGCTCTTGCCGAGGCTGGCCAGCAACGCCGTGCTGGCCGCATCGGTCGGGCACGCTCCCGCGGAACCCGGGGTGTAATAGCCCTTCTCCTTGGACAGGTACAACACCTCTACCTCGCCGCGCGGCGCGCCCGGCCGGTGGTACCCGGGAACGACACCGAGGATGCCGTCGGGAACGGCCAGTCCGGTCACCTGCCGGGCGGTCGCCGGCACGACAGTGCCGCTGACCGGCTCCTGCGCGGGCTGGCCGGCCAACGGATTACCGGCCGCGGGCGACAACGTGTGCTCGAGCAGGAACGACGGTGAGGCCGCACGATCAAGGGTGTACACGTGCTGAACACCGTTCACCCTGAGCACCGCTGCATGGCCCTCACCGTTGTCGGTGATGCCGCTGGTGCCACACCGGCCGTCGTTGAGCTGGTAGGCGGTACCGTTGATGGTCCAGTTCTTCCCACCATCGGTGGACGTGCCGGTGGCCAGCAGCTCTTCCTTGTCCTTGACCCGGTAGTCGAAGTACCCGGTCATCACCTGATCGTTGCCCACCGTGAACGGGAAGTAGTACGGCTGCATGAGATCGGTCCCGACGTGGGCCGACAGACCGGTGCCACTGCACATCCCGGCGGTCGGGCTGCCGAGGGTGGCCGTGTGAGCCGGGCTGGCGGCCTGGCTCAGCGTCCACGGACCCCCGGTCACGTTGGCGGGCGTGATCGCGCTGCTCACCGTCCACGGATCCATGCTGATACTGCTCGCGTTCGCGGTCGGCGCGACCGCGGTGGACACGGCCACCAGCGCTACTGACAGCGCGCCGAACGTGGCCGCAGCTCCCATCCCCATTTTTCGTGCCATGTGCTCTCCTTCGCCCCCTGAGCCGCGTCGCGGTGCCGAAACCTGGTCGACACCGGTAGCGCGGCACCTTGCGGAATGCCAAAGAGCACGGTGAACCCACGGAAAGACGCACGGACCAACGGCACGCGACGCCACGGTGACCACTGACACCGTCCTGGACGACGTGTGGCTGCCGAGCTCAGACAGCACCGTGCTGCGCCATCTGCATCGGGGCAGGGCGGGGCGGGGCGGGGCCGGGCGCGTAGCGGAGCCGGTATCGCACCCGGCGCCGCTCCCCCGCTTCGGCCGTCACCAGGCCGGCTAGGCCGTTCGGCGGCGGTGCTCGGGGCGCAAGGACGGATTGCCCGTCAGATGGACGATGCCGGCGATGTCGGTGCCGGGCCGCACCACCGCGTCGATCGCGTCGAGCGTCCCGCCCTCGAGCCGAACGTCGGCCGCACCCAGTGCGTCGTCGAGTTGCTCCATCGTCTTCGGTCCGATGATGGTCGAGGTCACCGCGGGATGGCTGCCGACAAACGCGAGCGAGAGGTGCGTCAGCGACAGCCCGGCCGCAGCGGCGATACCGCTGAGTTGGTCAACCGCGTCGAACCGGACGGGTGAGTTCCGGTCGTCCGCCACGCTGCGCCCACCCCGTGCGGCGAGGGCTCCCCCAGGGGCGTACCTCGACCCGGCCGGCGACTCCTCGCCGCGCCGGTATTTCCCCGTCAGCCAGCCGCCCGCGAGCGGACTCCACGGGATCACGCCCATCGCGTGGCGCTGACAGGCCGGCAGCACCGCCTCCTCCGCCGAGCGAGCAAAGATCGAGTACTGCGGCTGCTCGCACGCGAACCGCTCGCTGTTGCGGCGCCGGGCGGCCCATTGCGCCTCGACGATCCAGTCCGCCGGGAACGAGGACGAGCCCAGATACCGGACCTTCCCGTCCCGGACGAGGTCGGTCAGCGCCGCGAGGGTCTCCTCCAGGTCGGTGTCCCAGTCATGGCGGTGCACCTGGAAGAGGTCGATGTGGTCCGTGTCGAGCCGCCGCAGGCTGTCCTCGACGGCACGGATGATCCACCGCCGCGAGCCGCCCCGCTGGTTGCGGTCGGTGCCCATGGAGTTGAAGCACTTGGTGGCGAGGACCACTTCGTCCCGCCGGCCCTTGATGGCCCGGCCGACGATCTGCTCGCTTTCGCCCTGGGAATACACGTCCGCCGTGTCGATGAAGTTGATACCGGACTCCAGCGCCCGGTCGATGATCCGTACGCAGTCGTCGTGGTCGGTGTTCCCGAGCGCGCCGAACATCATGGCCCCGAGACACTGACTGCTGACCTCGACGCCGGTGCGTCCGAGCTTTCGATATTCCACCGGTGGCTCATCCTCCGTACTCACTGTGGCGTCACTGACCGGCGCGCAGCAGCGCGCCGGGTCGCGCTCCGGTCAGCGTGCCATGCTCCTGGACGACGGTGCCGGCCACCACGGTCGCCCGGTAGCCTCCGGCGGGCCGGCGCAGCCGCGCCGGTCCCGTCCACGAGCGTGCCGCCCCGTACCAGGATGTCGCTCATTTGCATCCTCCGACAGGTGCCGTGAGCCTGACGCCGACGTCCCACGGTGGAGGCACCGGGAGGAAGATTACTGTACCGTCACGGTACAGTAATTAACGCAGGTTGCCTCGGTATCGCGGAGCGTTACAGCACGGGTTGCGATGAGCACCGCGAGCTCGTCGTGCGCAGGGAGGGGCGCGGATGGATATTGGAAAGGTGCAGCACAGATCACCTCTCACGCGCTGCTATGGCTGCGTTTCTTGAGCGCCGGACCCCAACATTCAACAATCGGTGATTCGGTGCGCCCGATGCTGTCTCTCCCGCAGTATCAGTGTGTCTTCACCGCAAGCACCATAACAGTGTCGATGATCGCCACTGGCGAAGTCGGCAATTCGTGCCCCGACGTCTGGAGAAGCTCCTGACCGATCATGATCCCCCCCACGAACGCAAGCGCGAGAGCGCCCGGGTCGACCTCGGGAGGAAGCTCACCCCGCGCGATGGCGCGGTCGAACACTTCCCTCACATTGCGCGCTCCAACAACCACCGTGCGCTGTTCGTATTCCTGGAAAAGCCTGGGGTGGCGTTCCGCCTCCCCGACAAAACGCATCAGCATTTGCAAATCGTGCCACCAGTCACGGTCCGCGATAGCTCCGGCGACCGCCTCCAACTCGGCGCGCAGCCCACCGAGGTCGGCCACCCGCGGCCAGGTCGCCACCGAGGCGAGAGCGTCCACCATGAGCTCATGCGCGTTGGGCCACCGGAGGTAGATCGTCCCCTTACTGACGTGTGCCCGCCGGGCGCAGTTCGCGACGCTGAATGCGTCGACGCCGACCTCCGCAATTTCCTCGACCGCAGCCTGGAGTATCCGCCGGTGAGCAGCTTCGCTCCGTGGACGTCCGCGGGCCGGAGCGGACCGATCACCCACCTGTTCCCTCGATCGCTGTTAGATGAAACAAAGCCGAATCCACAACGCGGCCAGTCGCCGCCCGTACCTCAGTGTACAAGCTGTTCCGACCAGACCTGCCCGAGCCACAGCGTGCAGACGCGCTCGAGGGCTTTCAAGCGATGCATGCGATTCCGATCGCCCGTGTCAATGCCTCTGACATATCCGAAGATGACGCGGCAATCCGCGCGAGCGTTGAGCGAGGTCGCAGCGGCGACCCATCGTCCAGGCCGCAACCACAGCAGGCAAAACACTGTTCACGGACGGAGTGCTCGTATGACCTCAGCACAGGATCCACTTTTGGCCACAAAGGACGCCGGCGTCCTGACCGTGACGATGAACCGCTCGCCCCAACGTAATGCGCTCAGTCCGGGCCTGGTGTCCGCGTTCGCCGATGCGCTTGCCGATCTCGCCCACGATGACTCACTCGGCGCATGCGTCGTTACCGGGGCGGGGTCAGCTTTCTGCGCCGGACTCGACTTCGCCGCGTACGCCGAAGCGAACGCCGATCGCACAACAGTTACCGCTCTGCTGCACTCAATTGGGCAGACCCCAAAACCGATCATTGCCGCAGTCAACGGGCCTGCGGTCACCGGCGGCTTGGAGCTTGCGCTCGCGTGCGACTGGATCATCGCCGCTGAAAATGCGGTTTTCTTCGATACCCACGCTCGTGTGGGCGCGTACCCAGGAGGAGGGCTACCAGCCTATCTGGTAGAGGCCGTGGGCCTGCGGACCGCGAAAGCGATGACCCTCGGCGGACTTCGCCTCGATGCCGTGGCTGCGCTCCGCGCGGGTCTCGTCGCCGAAATCACATCCCCGGCAGAGCTGCTGAACCGCAGCGCTGAGGTCGCGCGCACGATCTGCATGCACGACGCCCGGCTCGTCGGGATGCTGCGCCGGGGCATGAATGAGGCAGTCGGCCACACAACGGAACACACCCTCCGCGCGGGGAAGGAGCACCTAAATACGTGGCGCGCCTCGGCGGACACCACACTCCAGCGAAGTCGCTGAGCAGGCGAGGGGAGACACATGCACATCGGACGGGTCGGCATCTGGTCGATCGCCCTCGACGCACAGCCGCTGCACGCCGCGCAGGACGCGGTCGCCGAACTCGAGGAACTCGGCTTCCCCGCCCTGTGGATCCCCGAGGCCGCCGGCAAAGAGGTCATGAGCCACGCCGCGCTGCTGCTCGCCACCACCGGGCGCATGGTCGTCGCGACCGGGATCGCGAACCTGTGGGCCCGCGACGCGACCGCCATGGCCAACGGCCAACGCACCCTCACCGAAGGATTCCCCGACCGTTTCCTGCTCGGTATCGGCGTCAGCCACACCCTGACGGTCGCGAACCGCGGACACCAGCCGACCAGCCCACTGCAGGTAACCCGCGACTACCTCGCCGCGATGGACACCGCCACCTACGCCGGCCCCCCACCGACTACCCCCCTGCACCGCGTCCTCGCAGCCCTCGGCCCGAAGATGCTCACCCTCGCCGCCGAGCTCACCGAGGGCGCACACACCTACACCGTCCCCGTCGAACACACCCAGTTCGCCCGCGGCCATCTCGGGCCAGGACCGCTACTGATCCCCGAACAGAAAGTCGTACTGGCCACCGAACCGAGTGAGGCCCGGCGCATCGCCCGCGCCAACATCGGCCGCGTCATCCGCCTCCCCAACTACGCCAACAACCTGCGCCGGCTCGGCTTCACCGACAACGACCTCGCGGAACGCGGCAGCGACCGGCTCATCGACGCTCTCGTCGCCTGGGGCACCATCGACGACATCGCCCGCCGGGTAAAGGAGCACCTCGACGCCGGCGCCGACCACGTCGCCCTCCAGGTACTCCCCGCCGACCCCACCGCCCTACCGCTACACGAGTGGCGCGAACTCGCCGCCCTCCTCGACTGACTGACTGACATCACTCCACACCCACGAGCCCCCGAGCCGGCGCGAGTCTCCCGGGTCCCGGTCAGCGTCACTTCGAAGGCCGTCCGGCCGGGACCCGTCTTTGCGTTTATGGAGTGGCGGAGGACTCAGCCTCGAGCATGATTCTCGCAGCGTCGCGTGGGAGTATGAAGCCCGCGGCTATACCCGCCGAAACCGCTTTCTCGACCTTCTCGAGATAAAGCTCTCGGGTGGGGTAGAGTGTTTTTAGAGTCTCGGGCGAGAACGGCTCCGAGGAACCGGGCAAGTTCTCGATCAGGTTGGCGGAGCCGCTGCTTCCCGTCAGCTTCGCGGTCGGTACCGCTACCGTAGGCAAACGGATGCCACCGCGAGCGATGCCATTGGCGTCGCGAACAACAGTGGGCGGTTCGCCGCCGATCTCGATGCGGGGTTGCGCTGGTGGCGGGATGTGCTCGGTCAGCCAACGCTGCATTTGGAAGAGAGAAGCATCGCGCAGTGGGCGGAGGTTGACGGTGTTCGGAGATGGTCTATCGAGAGTTGGCGACGCGGGCAGGCTCGTACCCCAGTCTCGCTCGAATTTGATCATGACCTCTTGAATGCTGGAGCTGGACGCGTGAGCCGTTCCGGCCGCCTCCCAGAGCCGGAACATTTCGGTGTCCGGCTGGCGGACCCTGAAGTACGTCGGCGTTTCGGTCTCGGTGTTGACCACCAGTACCGGGATGTCGAGATCGTCCCGTAGCCTCGTGACCGGCTGAAAAAGATCCACGACTCCCTGGAGGTTGGGTTCCCGTGAGGCATTCTCGGTCGACAGAGGCGCGACCCAGCCGAAATGGACGTCGAGCAGGAATCCGTCGAAGAGGTTCGTCAGCGGTTGGACCGCGTTGAAGTAGGTGTGCAGCCGGGCCGCCGACTGGGACGCCCCGGTCGCGAGCAGTCGCTTGACGTCCAGCCCGCCCATCGGATCATTCGCGCCCAGGTCGCGCTTGGGCCCAACGAGCTGGGCCGCCGCCGTGAAGATCCCGTAGGAGGCGTCGTCGGAGGGAATAGCCAGGGAGCCATAGCGTTCGGGATCCCAGCTCACCAGACCCTGGGGAGAGGCTGTGTCGAAGCCGTGCACGCCTACCGCCTGCGCGGAGACAGCGACCACCGCGAAGCCACCTTCGAAGGTTTCCGGCGTGTCGAGCTGAAACATGTCCGAGCCCATGGAGACGTTGATCCACGAAACGATCACGGTGCCGTTGAACTTCGCCGCGTCGACTGGGCGCCGGATAATCATCCGAGTCTTGAAGGGGTGGGTATCGCTGGGCTCCGCCGTCCAGCGGCCGTCCGCGCGTAACTCGCCATCGGCGAGGCGGTACGTGGTCGCGTCACCTTCGAAGAAGTACTCCTCCTCGACATAACCGTAGGTACTCACATCCACCAACGTGGTGCTCATGGGCCAGCCGCGGGTCCCACCGCTGACAGGCCCGGTCAGACGTGCGCTCTCACTCATCAACCGTGCTTCTCCCGTTGCTGGTGGCAGGGCTGCAACTGTGGCAGTGACCAGCATCGGGTTGCGGAAGGTCCAAGTCAACGAGTGCCTGAGATGTCAACAAACGCTCGGCGTCCCATCACACAAGGAAGTAGCTCGGCTCCGGGACGTTCCGTAGACGGCTCGGCACTGGAGCCGAGCGCGTCAGCTTCTTGTCTCAACCCTTACGATTCAGGCTGTCAAACGAATACGCGCGGTCGCGACGGTTTAGAGCGACCGGCAATAGTCGTGACGTCGGCGATCGGGTGGTCGGGCCGTGGTGGCCGTCGGGTGACAGCTCACCGGCGAGGATTCCCTTCTCCCGGCGGTACGGGCTTCGCGCAGGGCGCGTCGGCCTATTGCCGGGCGCTCTTATCCGGCGAGACGCCCAACACTTGGCCGAGCCAGGCGCATACACGACCTGTCATGTCGTGCACACCCAGGCGACCGAGGCGTCGACCGGGATGCCGTTTGGGGTCTGCCCGTCGATGGTGGTGGAGCCTCCGGTAGCGGTGATCGTGGTCGGCACCGGGCCTGCGGGGAGAGTGACGACCGTGCCGTCGGACTCGGTCAACTGGGCGGTGACGACAGCAGGGTAGTTACCCGGCCCGTGGTAGCCAGGTGCCCGAACGGTGAATGACAGAACGTCACCGTTGACGGGGACACTCGTAACGGAAGCCTGGTAGACGTGGCCGGTCGTGCAGGTAACCGTAGTCACGGCGGTACCGCTGACGGCCACCGGCTCGACAATCGACACGGTGACCGAGCCGGTTCCGGTGTCGGCGGCGGGTGCCGTGGCCGCCTCTGCGGCGGGGGCGAGGCCGACCGCCGCGGTCATGCCGACGGCCGTGAACACCCCGACCGCCCGGGCGGCGGCGAGGGTAGTGCTGCTGCGTCTGCGATGACGGGCCATCGACATACTCCTCGGATTGACTCGATCTTCCTTGGCCGAGGCTAATTTCCGGAAATATGCGTCCGTCCAAAGTTTTGTTCGAATCGGGTGTGAACGCGGGCGCGACAGGGGCAGCCCGGTGCACGGCTTTGGCGTCGAGAAGCGACTCTGGCGACGATCACGTGATGCTGGTCCCGGCCAGACCCACAGGTGCCAGTGCTAAGAGCGCCCGACAACAGGGGCGTGGATCAAGGAGCGGGGCTGGGGTGCGTAGATCGCAAGATGCGAGAAGGGAGGCACCGGAGGTGTTGGGTGTCGACCGACAGAGCCGGGATACCCGTGCACCGCGCAGCGATGGATGGGGAGCGATGCTGCGACGCGCGTCCCGAAGCACCGGCAGACCCGCCACGCGTGCTTGCTATGCGCTGCTGCTAGCAGCATAATGCTGCTATGGTCACTGCGATCACCATCCGGGATGTCCCTGACGAGACTCGCGACGAGCTTGCCTCCCGGGCCGCGCTCAGCGGTCGCTCGCTGCAGGAGTATGTGCGTTCTGCACTGATCGAGCTCGCCCGCCGGCCGGACGCGGAGGTGCTGCTGGCGCGCGTCCGTGACCGCAAGCAACGCGTCGGCAGCCGATTGTCGGTCGAGTCGATCATCGGCCATCGCGACGCCGACCGTCGATGAGCCTCGTCGTCGACTCCGGCCTGGTGGTGGCCGCGCTCGTCGACAGCGGCGAGATCGGCACCTGGGCGGATCACCTGCTCGCAACAGATGACCTGGCCGCGCCTCATCTCATGCCGGTGGAGGTCGCCAACGTGCTACGCCGGGCCGTCATGGCCAGCGAGATCTCAGCCGACACCGCGGCCCTGGCCTACGCCGACCTGCTGAGCCTGCGGGTCGAGCTGTTCGCCTACGAACCGTTCGCCAGCAGGGTGTGGGAACTGCGCGAGAATGTCACCGCCTACGACGGTTGGTACGTCGCGCTCGCCGAGTCGCTGGACGCAAAGCTGGCCACACTCGACGTCCGGTTGACGAAGGCCGCTGGACCTCGCTGCGTCTTTGCGACCCCGTAGGCTCGATGCCGGTCCGTACAGCTGGTGGGGGCGGCATCAACCGGTCACGTCGACAGCCGGCGTTAGTACCTCCATCGCGGCGGCAAGATCATAACGTTTATATTATATTGAAGCTATGGCCAGGTGACTGCTGGTGATACATCCCGAGGTGCGGGACTGGTTGCACGAGATCCGCAAGGGTGACCGTGAAACGGCGGCGCTCGTCGGGCAGGCTATCCAGCATGTGATCGACGGCCGCGGTCCGGACGAAGGACGTCCGCTTGTTTACCGGGTCAAGGGCAGCCGGGTGCACAGCTTGAAGGAGTTGGTGCCCGCCAGCGCCGGCGTTGACTGATGGGGCTGATTGAGATGACGAAGGAGACCGCCGCAGGGTGGCACGCATACGAGGACGTCGGAGAGCTGTTGGCCGAGCTCGAGCTCACCGACGACGACATGGAGCATGCCCGCGAAGCCACTGCTGACCACATCCGTGCGTGGCATCTCGCTCAGGTGCGCGCCGAGCAGGACCGGACCCAGGAGGACGTCGCTGCGGTGATGGGGGTCACGCAGCCCCGGGTGTCGGCGATCGAGCGGGGCGAACTTGACACAGTCACGTTCTCTACGTTGCGGGCGTACGTGCACGCTCTTGGTGGGAAGCTACGTGTCGTCGCGGATTTCGGTGACCGGGAGTACCGGCTGACATAAGCTGCACATTTTCAATGGCATCCTCGACGCATTCCTCGATCATGTCGGGCCGGACGCCGAAACGGCGGACCTCGCCAACGCAACAGACCCGTTCAGACCCGTTCAGAGCCGCTGGGTGCGGAAGAATGTGCGGACGTCATCGACGAGCAGCTCGGGCTCCTCCATCGCCGCGAAGTGGCCGCCCCGGGGCATATCCGTCCAGTGACACAGGGTGGGGAAGGCCGCCTCACACCAGCTGCGAGGGGCCCGGACGATTTCGGCCGGGAACGCGGCATGGCCGAGCGGGACCGTGATCGGCGGGGGTGTGTGGCGCCGGCCGGGACCGATCGACTCGTAGTAGAGGCGGGTCGAGGAGTTGATCGTCCCGGTCAGCCAGTAGATCGAGATGTTGTCGAGCAGCCGGTCGCGACTGAAGCGGGATTCGATCGTGTCGTCGCAGTCGCTCCATCCGTGGAACTTCTCCACGATCCAGCCGGCGAGCCCGGCCGGCGAGTCGGCGAGGCCGTAAGCGAGCGTCTGCGGCTTCGTCCCCTGGATCTTCTGGTAGCCGGTCTCGTGGTCGGCGAAATGCTTCACGCGGGCCAGGATGGCCAGGTCGGCTTCGTCCAGGCCGGCGGTTGGGTCGTTGCGGTCCGGCGGCGGCGCCGGCAGCAGGTTGAGGTGGATGGCCCGTACCCGCTCGGGGGCCAGGCCGGCGACCGTGGTGGTGACCGCGCTGCCCCAGTCGCCTCCCTGCGCGAAGAACCGCTCGTAGTCCAGGCGGGTCATGAGCTCCAGGAAGGCGGCCGCAGCCCGGGTGATGGTCCATCCCCGCTCGGTCGTCGGACCCGAGAAGCCGTAGCCGGGCAGGGACGGGGCGACGACGTGGAAAGCGTCGGCCGGGTCACCGCCGTGGCTTGCCGGGTCGGACAGGGGGCCGAGCACCTGCCAGAACTCTGCCACCGAGCCCGGCCAACCGTGGGTCAGCAGCAGGGGCCGGGCCGTCGGCTCGGGCGAGCGGGCGTGGATGAAATGGATGCGCTGCCCGTCGATCTCGGTCGTGAACTGAGGAAAGGCGTTGGCCCGGGTCTGGAAGCCCGACCAGTCGTAGTCGTCCTTCCAGTACCGACACAGCTCGACCAGGAAGTCACGTTCAGTGCCGTAGTCCCACGCGGTGCCGGGTATCTGGTCGGGCCACCGGGTCCGGGCAAGCCGGTCGCGGAGGTCGTCGATCTCGGCGGTGGTGACACGCACATCGAACGGTTCGATCGTTGGTGGGGTCATGACCTGGATCCATTCGCGAGTCACGCCGGTGGGGGTCGGTGGGTCATCGGCAGCCATCGCTCCCAGGATACGAAAAATCATACAACTCATTTGGTTGATGCGATCCGACCGCTGCTGGCGGACGCCTGCGGCGACCGCTCGGTCCAGGTCCGCAACCTCAACAAGCAGATCGACCGGCTGGGGTCGGTCGGCGAGCACGACTGATCCCCCGGGCGATGACGGGCTGGGTCGGTGACCACACGAACGACCGGGTACTACGCGACTACGAGCGGCTGGTTGCAATGGACCACTCTCCGTTAATGGACAGTACTATCCGCAACCATTGCGAGAGCTTACGGCCGGAGTGTTCCCTGCCCCGTGCGTCAAGCGATAATAGCGGTATCTTTTGTCTCGCTGTGCTTGAGAAGGCGGCCCTGCTTGCAACCGGTCGCGTAACGGCGGAAGTGGACCGTACCCGCTTTAGTGGACACTCGGTAAAGCTGCCCGATTGATCGGGAGCGCGAGATATGGTCTCGATACGCCGTCATTCCACACTCGAATACTTGATACCCAGAGAATACGAGCTAGGCTACAGAAATATCAGCCAAATGGCGGCTTAAAAGGGCGTCCAGAAAAGCGGAACCACTCCAGACCGACTCACCTTCGGCGGCAACAGCATCGAGACCGGCACCGACTCCTACCGCCTCGCCCGCACCCGAGCCCTCACCACCTGAGCCCCAACTGACGTCACAATTCACGAACATCGATCATGCTCCAAGCGCTCCGCTGACGCCGAAATCCAAGATTAGACGACGCCCCGCACCGACGCAGTCAAACATCCGCCCTATGCTCGGGGATATGACGATTCAGCGGATGGACCACGTCGGCGTCGTTGTCGACGACCTTAAGGCTGCTATTGAGTTCTTTGTCGAACTTGGCATGGAGCTGGAGGGCGAGGCGCCAGTCGAGGGACGTTGGGTGGACCGTGTCGTCGGGCTCGACGACGTCCGAGTCGACATCGCAATGATGCGGACCCCGGACGGCCACGGCCGGCTTGAACTGACGAAGTTCCACACGCCGACGGCGGTCAGCACTGAGCCGGAAAACGCACCGGCGAACACGCTGGGCATACGTCGCATCATGTTCGCCGTCGACGACATTGAGGACGTCCTTGCCCGCCTGCACACCCACGGCGCCGAACTCGTTGGCGAGCTGGAGAAGTACGAGGACAGCTATCGGCTCTGTTACGTCCGCGGCCCCGAGGGCATCATCGTCGCACTGGCCGAGCAGCTCAGCCGCCACACGCGCTGACGCCTGACTCGAGGACCGATGGCTGGCCGGTCCTCGAACCCGACTGGGTGCCCAGGCCACAGCGCGACCTCGACATCGGATGACCGACTGCGACTAGAGCGGGGTCACCCGCCGGTACATTGCTCTCTCTCAGTCGGCACTGCGCCATCCGGCGTAGTCAGTGGGCCATACACCCGGGTGGACGCACGCGTTCGGGCTCTGATCCGCGGCGGAGGATGTCGGTCCGCTGCTGTGGTGGCTGGACCGGATGCGTCGCGGCGGCCCGGTCCTCGTCCCGGCCCCGGACCGAGCGATCCAGCCCATTGATGTACGCGACGTGTCCCGCTTCATGATCGATCTGATCCAGCAGCGCGCGACCGGTGCCATCAACGTCGCTGCACCAACGGAGGGCCGAACCTACGGCGCCATGGTGCGGGCCTGCGCCGAGGTGGTCGCCGGCGACACTGACGGCTGCCTTCGCCGAACTCACCCTGGCAAGCCGATCAGCCAGCTGGCAGGGCCTGCCATGTCCTGCCTCCGTTCAACGCAACAGGGCCCGCACATCTCGTGGAGGCTGACAGGAGAACCAGTTTCGTAATACGTTTGTCGGGTGCATGTTCACCGGTCGGCACGCAAGCATGGCATCGCCGACGCGGACAGCATCCATGCCGCCCAACGATTCCTGGTCGCCTATCCCCTCGGGGACGACGAGGAGGAGCCGCGTCGGGAGCTGCGGTTGGGCCCGGACCGGGCGGGCAACCTGTTGGAGATCGTCGTCCTGCTCCTGGACGACACAGATCTGATCATCCACGCGATGCGAATGCGGGCGAAGTACCGGGATCTTCTGCCGTGATCAGTGAGAGGTGTGCCATGACGGACAGCAGTGAAAGGGCACCGACGTCGAACGGTGTGCCGGTGACCGACGAGCTGGTGGATCGGCTGGCGGCGGAGGCTGAGGCCGGTTATGACGTTGCGGAACTGCGTCGACGCGGGGGCCGCCGTCCGCTGGGGTCGGCTCCAGCAGATGTGGTACCGGTGCGGCTGGACCCGGAACTGCGGGCGGCGCTTGCCGCGCGGGCGGTTGCTGATCATACGAACACCAGCGACGTCATCCGTCAGGCACTCCGGGCATGGCTCGACGTCGCGTAGTCGTCGACGTCCCGCAGGGGTGCGGGGAACGGCTTCGACGATCGGAGTCGCACTGGTGAAATTCGTCGAATACTGTGGGTAACGCATATAATCATCTGCTATCCGGAAAAACGATGGGTACAGAAACTGTCTGTCACCACCGGAATCTTGCCAGAGCCGCAGTAACGGCGTAACTCCCCGAAAGTGAGGATGCGCCGTGACCGCCTTCTCGGTACGGAACAGCAGGAGAGCGAGAGAAGTCCGGTTCTCCTCCGCGACGGGTAGGCCGGCCAAGACCTCCAGCGGGCTGAACCAGTCGGCATGCCCTGGGGCGATCGTGCCGGAGACGAGCAGGCCGCGGATGCCGTCGTGGTCGACCGGGCGACTCGTAAAGCCTCCGCGGTCCAGCGGGCCCGGCGGGCCGGCATTCCATCGGATGTCGATGCGCTCGTGGCCTCGATGCTGGCGAAGGATCCGCGCGCGCGGCCTACCGCCGAAGCCGTCTACGAGGCGCTCGTGCCGTTCACGTCCACGCCGGATGAATCCTCGGGCACCGAGGGCACCGATGAGATCCGCGACCCGACTCTCCCGTTTCGCCGACCGCTGTTGGCGCCGCCCAGACGCCGCGAACCGGCAGACGGCCGCGCCACGCTCACCGAGGACGACGTCGACCTGCTGAAGGCCAACGTCCGGGCGCTGCTGGACAACGACCGACCGGCCGAAGCGATCAGCCTCCTCGAGGACGGCGTCGAGCGCACCCGTCACGACCCGTTCCTCGCGCTTCAGCTGCGGCACTTCCTGGCCGCCGCGCTGTTCTACGCCGGGGAGTACACGCGTGCCGCCGCACTCTTCGACGGCGTCGGACACGACTACCGCAGGCATCTGCCGCCGACCGACGCCTACGTCCTCGACTGCTCCTACCATGCCGGCCACGCCTACGCAGAGATCGGCAAACCGGACAAGGCGCTGCCTCAGCTCCGGTTCTACGTGCAGAACGCCGACAGCTCCGCAGGTGAGGACGAAGGGGCGAAGATTCTCGAATCCCGCTTCGTCATCGCCCAGCTGCTCGCGGCCGCCGGACATCCCGACGAGGCACTGACAGCGTTCGAGGCGGTCCGACCGCTGCTGGCCGACGCCTTCGGTGCCGACTCGGTCCAGGTCCGCAACCTCAACAGGCAGATCGACCGGCTCGGGTCGGTCAACGAGCACGGCTTAGAGGGGTCGGTCGACGCATCGAAACCCCACGTACGGAAGACGCCGGGCACCGTCGAAGACCGACCCGGCGAGGGAGCCAGATGATCTTGTGGGCCGTTGCTGTCACATGCCTGTTCGGTGTTCGGTATTGACCGAACACCGAACAGCACGGACGCTGGTCCGTATGGACACCGAGGCCCTCGTGGTCGACGCCCTCCTACAGCTCGGGGTCGAGGCCCGACTACCTGACGACGGGTCCGATGGTGGGGTCGACCTCGTGCTCGACCCGGATGGCGTCGCGGTTCCCATCGAGCTCAAGCGTCGGTCGCTGGTGTCCGAAGGCGTTGCCGCGCAGCTACTCGAGGCCAGCCGTCCACCCGGTGGATCGGGCGGCTCTCTCCTGCTGGTCGTCGCGGACCGGGTGACCGAGGCGGCCCGGAAGATGCTGACCGAGCATCGGGCCGGCTACTACGACCTACGCGGCCGGATTGCGCTTCGTTCGA
Source organism: Protofrankia sp. Cas3 (assembly GCF_963555955.1). Taxonomy (NCBI): domain Bacteria; kingdom Bacillati; phylum Actinomycetota; class Actinomycetes; order Frankiales; family Frankiaceae; genus Protofrankia; species Protofrankia sp. Cas3. The sequence goes on along the minus strand of NZ_CAUVXP010000008.1, from coordinate 53,492 downwards.
GCAGCTTCGTGATCGATGCTGAAGTCAGCCCGGTCACCGGACGCGGTGAGCGGACACGGGTCTTGAGCGGCAAGGCCGGGCTCGAGGTCGCGACCACTCTGCTCATGGAGCCGGAGGAGGGCGCCGCCGTCCGGGAACTGGCACGCCGGCTCGGCCGGTCCCCCAGCACGGTGTCGGAGGTGCTGGCGACGCTGCGGCACGACGGTCTTGTCGACGCCACGAACGTCGTCACGGACGCGCGGCTGTTCTGGCAGGTGGCCGAGCGCTGGCCGGCGCGACGCACCTATCTCGCCAAACTCCCCGATCCCGGTGATGCGAACGGCGTCACCAGATCGCTGCGTCTTGGCCTCCGTGACGTGAGAAACGAGACCGGGTGGGCATTGACGGACACGGCCGCCGCCGCGGCGTACGGTGCCCCGGTCGCTGTTCGCGCTGACCAGTTGCTCGACTTCTTCATCCCCGATCAGGCGGTACTTCGGCGCGCGACCACGCTCCTCGGCGCCGCCTCGACGCCGGTCCAGGCGCGCGCCGCGGTGCGGGTCGCACCGGTCGCAGCCGTCTGCACGCGTCGTGTCGACCTCCTGCCCGAGCGGTGGCAGTGGCCGCTGGCGCATCCACTGTTCGTCGCGCTCGATCTGGCGCAGGACCTGGGGCGTGGACGCGAGATCCTCGACGCATGGCGGCCAGACCCGAGGTGGGCCCGTGTCTGGTAGCCGGGTGATCTTCCTTGGCGACGCGATGGCCGCGGTCGTCCAAGCCGTCGAGGAAGTGCGGAAGCTCATCGGCCAGCCGCCCGTCGTGGTCGGCGGGCTGGCGGTGCTGTGCCGAGTCTCCAGCACCCACCGAGCGACGGTGGACCTCGACGTCGTCGACCGGCTGCATGGGAGTGCGCCGCACCTGGAGGTGCTCCGCGCGGCCGAGGGCGCGAAGGCTGTGGAGCCCGCCGGTGTCCTGCTGCTAACTCCATATGGTCAGGTCAAGGTAGACGTGCTGGAGGTGCGGCAGGTAGAGCTCGACCAGCCGAGCGACGATCCCGGAGACCGCCTCCACGCGTCCGCGCACGCATGGGCGAACGACACTGCCACTGAGATCGCCATCGAGGTGATCCGGTCGAGCGGCGATCGCGTGGAGGTGAAAACGCCTGTCGCCGAGCCCGGTCCGATCATCGCGATGAAGCTCCAGGCGGTGATGAACCGCTCTGTGCAGAAGCAGGGCACCGACCTGCTCGATGTCATACGGCTCGCGCTCGACGACACGGCGCGCACGGCAGCGCTGGCCCAGCTCGGCGCCTGCGACTCGTCGACTGCCGCCGACATCGCCCTTCACGTCGATCTGTGGCTCGTCCGCCGCCGCGATCAGGCCATCCGATGGATACACGGCGTGGGCGGCGGTGACATCACGATGGATGACCTGGATCTTGTCGCCGAGCTTCTTCTCGATGCCTGCGAACGCACCTGACGCGGCCCGAATCGGCGACCAGGCGGGCACGGCCGCGTCGCGAGCGGCGGCGAGTACGCCCCCAACGCACTTGGCAACTTCGATTTCGAGGTCACGCTGAGCTACAGGCGTCTCTAGCGGCCTCGGCGTGACCTCGTGACACAGGCCATTCTCTACATTGCGAACATAGGTGCACGCTCTTGGTGGAAAGCTACGTGTCGTCGCGGATTTCGGCGATCGGGAGTATCGGCTGACATGGTGAGATCATCCCAGGTCACAGATCACAGGGCCAGGCAGCGGCTTCTGGCACCCCACCGGTTCCCGCTCGAGGTGACGCTGTCGTGACGGTCGACCTCTAGCGTCACCACCCGACCGAGTCGCGGTGGCCGACCGATCAGATCGCCGCAGGTGACGCGTGTGAACCGCAAGCGGGTGGACAGGGTGGGGAAGTCATGAGCGAAGCCAGTGCTGAGCACGAATTCGTCCTGGTCGTTCCATTGGACGCAAGCGGAATCGAGGGGTTTTCGCCCGAGCAGCAGGTAAAGGTCCTGGTCACCGATTGCGGCCGGACCTCGGTGTCGGTGGTCGCAGACCTGAATTCCGACGGCCACGGGCAGGCCATCCTTCGACTACCCGAGAACCCCGCGGGCGCACGTATCCACCTCGGCCCGAGTGGTGTCGCCGACGAGGACCTTCCCGGGCTTCAGACCATGACCGTGAGCCTGTCGTCCCGGCTCCTGCCGGAGGGGCCCGAGGGTCAGGTCGTGCGGCTGGAGCCGATCCGCATTCCGTCCTTCTACTGGTATCAGTGGTTGCGCTGGTGTCGCCGCTTCACGGTCCGTGGACGGTTGCTGTGCCCGGACGGCAGCCCGGTGCCCGGCGCCACGGTCTGCGCCTATGACGTCGACTGGTGGTGGTGGTGGTGCACCGACCAGCAGGTGGGCTGTGCCACGACCGACGTCCACGGCGCCTTCGAGATCACGTTCACCTGGTGTTGCGGCTGGTGGCCGTGGTGGTGGTGGGCGCGCCGGCTGTGGCGCGTTGAGCCAGGCCTGGCTGAGAAGATCACGGCGGCGCTGGGCGCAGGCACGGACATCGTGCTGCCACCGCCCCAGCCACGGCCCACCCTGGACATGTTCGACACGGTCCTGGCACGGGACGGGGTCGCAACCGGCATGCCCACCGAGGCTGTCGACCCGGCTCGGCTCGACAGCCTGCGCGCCCGGCTCCTGGAACGGCTGCCGGCGGTGGCTGAACTCGAGCGGCTGCGCGTCTGGCCGTGGTTGCCCTGGCATCCCTGGTGGGACTGCTCACCCGACCTGATCTTCCGCGCGACCCAGAGCTGCGACGGCCAGGAACGGGTGGTCCTGGACGAGTCCTGCCTGTCCGCCCGCCCGGACGTGCCGACCACCCTCAACGTCACCCTTGTCGCGAACGACAGCGCCTGCTGCGCCCACAGGCCGCCCTGCGGATGCGGCGACGCCGAGTGCCTGGTCATCTCGCATGCCTGTGGGGACCTGATGGCCACCATCGGCGGCAACGTCGGCGCGTCGCCGATGCCGGCCGGCTACCGGTCACCGGGGGTGGTCGCCACGGCCGGTGACCGTCCGTACGCGGGCACGGTGGCACTCCACGGGGTGTGCGGTGACTGGATGGACTACTACGAGTTCGAATGGTCCGACAACGCCGGCCTCAGCTGGCACGTCATGCCGGCCGGCGCGGCCGGCGGTTTCACGCTCACTTACTACGATCTACCGACACAATCGTGGAACCCCGTGTCGTTCGCGTTCACCACCATCAGCGGCCGGTTGGTGGTGGAAAGTCGGGCGCACTACGAAGCCACCCATTCACCGGGAAGCTGGGGGGTGACCCGGGTCTGGGTCGGAACGACCGACCTGCTTATGAACTGGGTGACGGCGGTCCCGTCGGCACCGACCGGACCGACGGCGTTGTTTGGCGACGGCACCTACCGGCTGCGGGTCCAGGCCTGGGATTTCGTCGGCGGCCACCTGAAGAATCCGCGGATACCACCGCTGTGCGGAAGCGATGAGGAGAACCGCGTCGTACTGACGCTCGACAACAGGATGGTCGGCCCGGGTGCCGGACACCCCACCACTGCGAGCCACCCATGCGGCCCGGCCACGGTGCACCTGTGTACCACCGAGCCCGACACTCAGATCATCGACGTCCGGCTCGGCGGGGAACCGGCCACGCCATGCTCGATCATCCGAGCGCATGACGGCACTACCGTTGACATCGAGTTCCTCGCCAACGACCCGGACGGTCATCTGGCCTATTACACGCTGCACGCGCTCTACGGCAACAACGGTGTCGTCGACCTGCTTGCCGCGCCGTCCGCGACTCTTACCCGGGTAGCGGCCGCGCAGGTCGGCCCGACATATGGGGACGCGCGGGCGGGGGCGACCGCGCAGAACACCCCCGCGGCCGTTGCCCCGGTGTGGAACGGTGGCCGGATGCGCCTCACCATCGCCAACCTGCGGGACGCATTCCCCCAGTCCTGCTGCTACCTGCTCGAACTGCGGGCGTGGAAACGGACAATCGACAGTTGCGACGGCTCGTTCGGCCAGGGCAACTACAGCGTGTTCACCTTCACCGTAGAGCTCTGACCACTCCGCGCCCAACCGCGGTCATGGCGGCTCGTCCGCTCACGATCATCTAACGGCCGCTTGTCGATCTCTGACGTTTGGGTATCCGAGCAGGGGGCATCGGTTACCCGTGCCACGGGATGCCCCCTTTGGGGACTGCGTGTGCGTCGCTCGTCACCGTGTCGCGTGCCGCGTGCGCTGCTCGTCTCGACGCTGGGCGGGAGGTGGACCTGATCCGGGAATCCCGCGATCCCTCCGGTGGCGACCCGTGACGTGGAGCGGCACCGACTCCCCAGCCCCGCCAGCCCGGACGCATGGGACAGGCTGACGCTTGCCGCACGGATGTCCGACCTGGCCCCGATCGGCCTGCTGGTCGTCGACCGCGACCTGCGAGTCTGCTGGATGAACCAGACGATTCTCGCCATCAACGGCCTGTCCCCGGGCGACGTCGGGACCAAGAGCATCGCCGAACTGCTCCCCGGGGTAGAGCCCGAGGCGTGGCATGTGATCCGTCGGGTGCTGGCCACGGGCGAGCCGATCCTCGACGTCGACCTCGCCGGCACCACCCCGGCTACCGGGCCGGACCGGCAGGCCTGGCGCGTCTCCCACTACCCGATCCGCGATCGCGACGGGATCACCAAGGCGGTAGGTGTGGCGGTCGTCGACGTCACCGAGCAGCGCCACGCGGAGGCAGGTCGGGAGGCGGTAGAGCGGCGGTTGCGCCTGCTGAGCCGGGCCAGCGGGCTGGTCGGGGCGTCTCTGGACCTGTCAGCAATCCTGGAAGGGTTGATCGAACTCGTCGTCCCGGAATTCGCCGACGAATCCATCCTCCTGCTGACCGACGAACCTCTCGACACCGCCGCCAGGCCGGACCGGCTGCCGCTGCGCCGCCTGGTGAACGCACGAGTGGCTGGCTTCCCTGAACCACCACCCGGTCTGCAGATCGGTGAGCGGATCGAGTTCGCCAGCCAGACCCCCCACTACCAGGTATTCGCCGTAGGTGAACCACAGCTGCACCAAATGGGCGAGCAGCTCGTGCGTAACCTCGACATCCCCGGTGCGGGTGAGTACTTCAGGCAGATAGGCCTGCGGTCCGTCATCCATGTGCCGTTGCTGGCCGGTGGCAATTTTCACGGGGTGGTCATCTTCGCGGTCGGATCCTCCGGCCGGTCCTACACCGAACACGACGTACAACTCGCGGCGGAGCTGGGCAGCCGGATCTCCAGCGCGATCGCCAACGCCCGCGCCTACGCCCACCAACACACGGCCGCACTCACCCTGCAACGCGGGCTGTTGCCTGGAAACCTGCCCGCGGTCGAGGGCCTGGAACTCGCCTGGCGCTACGAGCCGGGCACCGCCGCCACCGAGGTCGGCGGCGACTGGTTCGACGTCATCGGCCTGTCGGCCGGCCGGGTCGCCCTCGTCATCGGCGACGTCATGGGCCGGGGCCTGACCGCTGCCGCCGTGATGGGACAGGTCCGCGCCGCGGTCCGCGCCTTCGCCGCCCTCGACCTGCCCGCCGCGGACGTACTGACCCACCTCGACGACATCGTCCGATCCATCGACGCCGGCCCCGACGGCGCGCTGGTCAGCTGCATCTACGCCATCTTCGAGCCCGCGACCGCCACCATCACCGTCGCCAACGCCGGCCACCTGCCCCCCGCCCTCGTCGACCCGCACGCAGACGTCCACCTCCTCGACGACGACAGCGGAATCATCCTCGGCGTCGCCGGTCAGCGGCTCACCGAAACCCGTTACCCTTTCCCACCGGGCGCCACCCTCTCTCTTTACACCGACGGGCTCGTCGAATCCCCCACCACCGACATCGCACAAGGCACCCGCCGACTACAGGCCGCACTCGCCGATCCCGCCGGCCTGCACACCACCGCCGACCGCCTCTTCACTCTCATCGACCGGACCGGCGGCTACGACGACGACGCCGCCCTCCTGCTCGTCCACGCCACCACCCCCGCGACCGTCAGCACCCGCCGGCTCCCCCCAGACCCCCGGGCAGCCAAGACCGCCCGCGACGTCACGGTCGCCGCCCTCTACCAGTGGCACCTGGCCGAACACATCGACCTGGTGGAACTCCTCGTCAGCGAACTCGTCACCAATGCCATCCGATACGCGCAGACCCCCAGTCACCTCACCCTGCGCCGCGGCCAGCACGCCCTCTACGTCGAGATCGCCGACAGCGACAGTCGCGTCCCCCGTCTCCTGAACCCCACCCCCGATGACGAAGGCGGCCGCGGCCTCCAACTCGTCGCCGAACTCGCCACCCGCTGGGGCGCCCGCCCCACCCGCACCGGCAAAACCGTCTGGTTCCAACTCGACACACCCGACACAGACCAGGCCAACTCGCTGAAAGCGGGTAGCGAGGCTTTGCCACGGCATCCGTGAGATCGGTTGCACGGGCCCATGCCTGGGGTCGATGATCAGGACGGCGGCGCCGGCCAGCCCGGGGGGATGACTTGTGATCCAGGAGACCCCGTCGCGGCACCACACCCGGGCTCCCACCAGATCATCACTCCCGTCAGACCGCTACGCGCAGGGGTCTGCGCACGCCACTCCCGCCATGGTGGTCCTGACGTGCCTGGTCGGGATGTTCTCGACCACCTTCACGGCCACCGTCCTCACCGTGTCGGTCCGCACGGTCGCCACCGACCTTCACAGCACCGCCGGTGTGATCACCTGGGCGGTGACGGGTGGGATGCTGGCGCAGGCGGTCGCGATGCCGATCCTCGGGCGGGTAGGCGACATCCGCGGTCACCGCCGGACCTTTCTCGTCGGTATAGCCCTGGCCATTGTCTTCTCGGTCCTGTCGGCTCTGGCCTGGAACGCCCTCTCGTTGATCGCCTTTCGGACGGCGGCGCAGCTCGCCGGCGCGGCGACGATCCCCTCATCGTTCGCGATCCTCTTCGAAGCCTTCCCGCCCGCCGAACGGATCCGTCCCTCGGCGTGGGCGTCCGGTGTGCTGGCGGGTGCCTCGGTCAGCGGGCTGGCCATCGGCGGCCTGGTCATCTCATCGATCGGCTGGCGTCCGTTGTTCGCGATCCAGGCCTGTCTGGCCCTGCTCGCGTTCGTGTCAGCAATCAGAGTCTTGCCGGCCGACCGGGGAAACGCCCACCTGTCGTTGGACCGGGCCGGCTCCTTCGTGCTTGCCATGACCGCGTTCGCGCTCACCTTCGGCGTCAACCGGGCGGCCGTCTGGGGCGCACGCCCGGTGGTCATCGGGCTGCTTGCGGCGGTCCCGGTGCTGGCGTGGATCCTGGTGCGGACAGAGCGGCGGGCCGCCGTGCCGGTGATTCCCCTGCAGCTGCTCGCCGAACGCGACATCCGTGCATCCGGAGTCGCCTCATTCATGATCGGCGCGGCGCACCTGGGCAACTTCCTCGTGACGCCGCTTCTTCTGGAGGGGGTCTTCGGGTTGTCCATCGCGGTGACGTCGCTCGTGACGATGGCCCGCACACTGTCCATCTCGCTGTCAGCGCCGTCCGCGAGTCGGCTGGGAAGCCGCTTTGGACCACGCCGGCTCGCCGTCGCAGGAGCCGCCGCCTATGTGGTCGCACTCGGTCTCCTGGCGGCGGGCACACAACTCGCCACCTTGTGGATGGTCATCGTCGGGTTGATGGCCAGCGGGCTGGCTTTCGGGCACGCGCAGCCGCCACTGCTGGTCATCGCGGGCAGCGCGGCGCCGGCCGACAGCTTCGGGCTGTCGATCTCGTTGCAGCAGACCGCGATCCAGATCGGCGCCGTGACGGGCATGAGCCTGCTGTCGGCGATCGTCGCGGACTCCGTGCGTGCCGGGCCGTTCGTCGCCGCATACCTGCTCGGTGCGGCGCTCGCCGTCCTCGGCTGCATCGCAGCCCACTTCTGCTCCCCTACTCCCCTGCTCCCCACGCGCGAGGGCCGGACGCCCCAGGTGGAGCTCCACACCCTCAGCTCAGACGGTGACCTGGACGTTTACACGGGGCCGCTGGGGCGCTGAGAGCGCCCGACAACAGGGGCGTGGACGAAGGAGCGGGGCCGCAATCCATGCGGTGCGACGAGTGGAAGAACGACGTCAGGAGACGCCAGTCTTCGGGCGGAAAATGTATGTCAACCATCCACTCGTGCTGGACCGGCCACCCACCGGCCCCCACCCGCCGGCCCCCACTCGCCGACCTGCACATCCACCACCGCGGCGCATCCGCCTCCCGCCTACTCACCAACATCCACGTCGAGGGTCTGGAGCCCCACACGCGTCAGAGCGCCCGGTCGCGCTCTATGATGCGGGTTGTCCGCAGATAGCCGATGGTGTGACGAGCGTGGTTCTCGAGCTGCCGGAGGCCTGGTGGAATTGCAGAGTGCGGGAGGTCCGGGTGGGCTGCGGGCCCTGGCCGTGAGGTGCGAGGGAGCGGCATGGCGAACCAGGTGCCTTTCACAAACAACTACCGGGACCTGTCGACACGCGAGGGTTACCAGTATGAGTTCTCCTGCCTGCGGTGCGGTAACGGGTACAAGTCCGCGTTCCGGCATTCCGTCACCGGCTTCGGTGGCCGGATCGCGACGATAGGTGGGCGGCTACTCGGCGGCAACATGGGTAACCGGATCGCCGACGCCGGCTGGAACGCCGAGTGGCTGCGTGACTCTACCGCCGGGTCGACCAACGACAGGATGCTGCGCGCTGCCGTCGAAGAGGTCTCCCCCAGCTTCCAGCAGTGCCACCGTTGCGGCCAGTGGGTCTGCAAGCAGGTCTGCTGGAACGGTACCCGCGGCCTGTGCGTGACCTGCGCACCCAAGGTCGACCAGGAGATCGCCGCCCGCCAGGCCTCGGCCCAGGTCCAGCAGATCGACGAACGAGTGCGGCAGGTCGACTGGACCGACGACCTCAACCTGCGCGACCGGGGCACCGGGCTCTGCTCCGGTTGCGGGCAGGAAAGCGGTGGCGGCAGGTTCTGCGCGCACTGTGGGACCGCCCTTGCCGCCGCGCGCCCCAGCAGGTTCTGCGTGAACTGCGGGTCCGGTCTCGGGCCGGGGGTCAGCTTCTGCGGCGAGTGCGGAACAACCGCGTAGCCGCCGGCCGCTACCGATGCGCTACCGACTGATGGGTGCCGACGAGGAACTCCTCGAAGACGGCGAGGCCACCGCGGTCGTGCGTGATCACACGCTCGTGGTCTCGCCGAGGGCAGGCCAGCCGTTGCAGGTCCGGTGCGCCGACATCCTCGGTGTCACCGACGTCGCTGCGGGAGCCCTGCTCCTGCAGTTGGCGGAGGGCCCGATGCTGCTACTGGAGGGCTTGGGTCGGCTGCACGGTCAGGTGCTGGCAGACCTTGTCCAAGCCCGGGCCGAAGATCTCATCCAGACCCTGCTGCTGATGGGCGTCGGGCGACCGGAGCGGTTTGCCGGAGCGCTCGACGGCGTGGACGCTGCGCTGTACCTGTACGACGACGCCCTGATTGCGGTGCCTGACCTCGGCGATCCAGAACAGGTGCCGTACTCGTTCCTTGGTGAGATAGCCGCTGAGGGGTCGGGTTACCACCTCGAGATCGCCACCCTGGACGGACGCAGGCTGGTAATCGCGCGGCTCGGTCGGCGCACCGGCGAGTTCCGCGAGCTCCTGCGCGTCCGAGTCAGCGCGGCCCGGGCACGCAGCGGGCACCTGGTCTCGGCGCTCCTGCCCGGCCTGGGATCGCTGGCCGCCCGTCGGGTCGCCGGCTACCTGGCCGACGGGGTCGCTACCCCGCGCGCCCAACTCGACGGGGTCGACCCGACCATGTTCACCTCGCTCGTCGCTGTCTGCTCCACACCCCGGCAGGCGCGCTGCGTCGACGTACTGGCCACGATCGGCACGCTCTGGTTCGGCCTGCATCAAAGCGTCTCCGTCGAACGGGAAGGCTGGTCGACCGGCCGCGACGACGCCCACCCGATCGGGCCGAGGAACCACGCCGTACCGACCCCGGCGCCAGGCGGATTGGCCGGGGTCGCCCACGGAGGCCTGGTGGATACGATGGGCTCGGCGATGAGCGGGGGGCTTGACGCCGAACCGGACGTCGACGCTGTACTGGCCTATCGCCTGCTCGGCGGGTACGGGCGCGAGGGGGCCGGATTCGGCGGCCAGTCGCTGGGGCATGACCACCAACTGAGACCACGCGCGCAGCCGAACCAGGGACGTGCCCGCGCGCCGTGGACTGATCTCGCAGCGCTCACCGTCAGCGGCGACGCCCCGACGGTCCTCGCTTTCACCTTCTGCGAAACCGCTCGCCACGTGCTGTTCGAGGTCCTCAGCGAGGATGGCCACGCTACCTACGTCTACCGGGCGTACCCCGGCTGTGTCCCCGCACTGAACCAGGCACTCGCGCTGCTCGGGTTCCGGGTCGCGGCGATCTACTCCGATGCCGCGACCGCCGCCTCCCCCTACCGCCAGGCCGTCGAGCGCCTGCCATACCTGCGGGTACTGCGCGAGGCGTTCCTCGGGCGGATCATCCACACGGACGGGTGGGAGCAGCAGGTCCGAGCGTTCATCCGCTGATCTCGCGGTCCTGTGTGGCGGGTGCGGGGCGCCACAATTCGGCGCTGCCATGGCCTGGCACGCCGGGTTCAAAGGGGCTCCGACGTGGCGACACGTCGGAGCTACCCGACCCCGTTAGATGTGAACCGCCTGCATGGCTCTGGGCGGATAGCGGTCACCGGAGACGACGCCAGCGGGTGCGACGGCCTCGATGGCGGTGAGGTCGTCGGCGGTGAGGGCGACGTCCACGGCGGCGGCGTTGTCCTCCAGGTTGGCGATTCGGCGGGTGCCGGGGATGGGCACGATGTCGTCGCCTTGGGCCAGCACCCAGGCGAGCGCGAGCTGGGATGGCGTGACCTCCTTCGCCTTGGCGAGGGCGACGACCCGGTCGACGACGTCGAGGTTGCGGGCGAAGTTCTCCCCCTGGAACCGCGGTGAGGTACGGCGGAAGTCGTCGGGGGCGAGGTCGTCGAGGCTGCGGATCGTCCCGGCAAGGAACCCGCGGCCGAGCGGCGAGTAGGGCACGAAGCCGATGCCCAGCTCACGGACGGTCGCCAGCACGCCGTTGTCCTCAACGTCCCGGCTGAACAGCGAGTACTCGGTTTGGACGGCGGCCAGCGGATGCACCGCGTGCGCGCGGCGGATGGTGTCCGGCGCAGCCTCGGAGATCCCGAGGTAGCGGACCTTGCCAGCGGAGACCAGCTCGGCAAGCGCACCGAAGGTTTCCTCCACCGGCACGGCCGGATCGACCCGGTGCTGGTAATACAGGTCGATGACCTCGACGCCGAGGCGGCGCAGCGACCTGTCGACAGCGCGACGCGCATAGTCGGGGCGGCCGTTGACCCGCCCGGCAAGCCGCCCCTCGTCGTCGACCTCGTTACCGAACTTGGTGGCGAGGACGACCTCGTCCCGCCGGCTGGCGATGGCCGCGCCGACGAGCCGCTCGTTGGTCCATGGCCCGTACATGTCGGCCGTGTCGAGGAAGGTCACGCCGAGATCGAGCGCACGGTGGATCGTGGCCGTTGACTCGGCGTCGTCGCGGGCGCCGTAGAAGGCGCTCATCCCCATGCATCCCAGTCCCTCAGCAGAGACGGCTAGGCCAGCCGTGCCCAAGGTACGCAGCTGCACTGTGGTCACTCCATCGGTTGTGTTCGGCGGATCGTCATCAGCTCAGTGGTCTCCAGCTAACCGCGGCACGGCCAAGGCCGGGTTGACCCGGCCCGACCCGGGGTCGGACCGACCGTAGTTCTCCTAGGACCAGCTTCGCGCCGCCCGCCGGCTCACCCCGGCGGGGACAATAGGCCGCATGGACCGACGGGATGAGTTGCGGGAGTTCCTGCGGGCACGGCGGTCGCGGTTACGTCCCGGCGACGGCGACATACCCGCGTTCGCCGGAGCCCGTCGCGTTCCCGGACTGCGTCGCGAGGAACTCGCTCTGCTCGCCGGCATCAGCGTGGACTACTACGTCCGCCTCGAGCAGGGTCGCGTCGCGAACCCCGGAGAGACGGTCCTCGATGCGCTGGCCCAGGCGTTGCAACTCGACGACGCCGAACGGGATCACCTGTTCCACCTCGCCCGCCCGGCGCGGAGCCGCCCGCGACCGGTGGCGCCACAACGGGTCCGCCCGACGCTACGGGTGATGCTTGAGCAGATGTCGGGCACACCCGCGTTCATCACCGGCCGGCGCTCCGACGTCCTCGCCTGGAATCGGCTCGCCGCCGCCCTCATCACTGACTTCGACGCGATCCCGGCCGTCCAGCGGAACATGTGCCGGTTCATGTTTCTTGACGAGATGGCGCGGTCGCTCTACCGGGAATGGGAGAAGGTCGCCCGCGTATCGGTCAACGTGCTGCGCCTACGCGCCGGGCAGTACCCGCACGACCCGGAGCTCGCGTCCCTGGTCGGTGAGCTGTCGGTGCACAGCCCCGAGTTCCGGCGCTGGTGGGCCGACCATCAGGTAGCTGAACGCACCCACGGCACGAAGGCCTACCAGCATCCGCTCGTCGGCGAGCTGACTGTCGCGTACGAAAACTTCCGCCTCGCCGACAACGGCGAGCTGACCCTCACCGTCTACAGCGCCCCGCCCGGCTCACCGTCTCGCGCGGCACTCGACATGCTCGCCAGCCTCACCAGCCCAGGCCCAACTGCAGCCGCAAGCCCGGCTCCGACCGACAGCACCGCAGCGGCGGCGCCAACAGACGGACTGTCTTACGCCACCGCGCAGAACCGGGCCGGCGGAGCCGCGATCGGTCGTCCCTAGAACGAATCCGCGGAGTTCAGGCTCTGGTATACGCTGACCTCAGGTGGCGCGGATACTCCGGCGGCCTGCATGAGTCCGGGGATCTCGGTCTGGTTCGCGAAGAAATTCTGGAACGCCTCCACGCTTTCCCATTCGTCGACCGCCAGCACATGGTCCTCGCCGGCCACAAACCGGTGGTGCAGGCAACCCTGCGCCTTGCCGTCGCTGGATACCGCCGCGAATTCTGCCGCCCGTTCGCGGTGCGCTTCTCCGAACATCGTCGGATCCACGACAAACTTGACGATCACTGTTACCGACATTTTCTACCCCCGTGTTCAAGGCGGCGACCGGGCCGCCGGACCCACCAGCGTTCTGGTGCCTCCGCACCTTAGGGCAAGCCGTACCAGGTTATCAACACGGGCGTGCGTTCTCGTACAATCGGCGACCAGGCGAACACAGAACCGCCGCCGTGGTCCATTCCCTGCCGAGACCGAGCGGGTGGACTGTGATCAGGGGATGGACTGTGATCAGAGGGTGGCCGTCGGCCTGAGGCGACGTGCCATCTACGGCAGGAGCCGCCAGCGTCTGCCCGCCAGCCACGTCAAACCGGCTATCGCGCTGGGCGCCGGACGGGTGCTGGTAGTGGGTACCGAGCCGATCCGCAACCCCGAGGTTCCGCCCGGCGGTCGCCCGCCGCAGGAACCCGCGGTACAAGATTCCGCCGCACCGATGTTGAAGGCTGTACGGAAGAGGTCCTGGCGAATCGTTTGTCCGGCGCACGATTTCTGCTGGACCCTGAACTGGTGCTTCTTCGCACCCTGCTTGGTCCGCTCCCGAGTAGCAACGATATCCTCAGCTACCTGCTCTTCGAACCGGACTTCGTCGACACCGTGATTCAGCTGGGCAGCGACGATGCGAAAACAATCCTCAAACAAGTACTCTCCACGCCGAACCCGGAAAAAATTTCTGGCTGACGACGGAGTTCCCGTGAACCGGAGCGCCGCAGGAATTTCTGGGGTGTTTCGGTGGAGGTCATTCATTCGTGTCAGCGGACTTATCGGCCAGGTGCCGGCTCAGCCGTCGGATCGCCTGTTCCAGGTCGGGCAGGTCGTGGTCGACGGTGGCCTGCAGGATCGCGTGCGAGGTGTCGAAGTAGCGGTGGGCCAGGTGATCGCGCATTCGTGCGATCTGCTTCCAGGGGATGTCCGGTTCGGTGACGAGCAGGTCAGTGGGTAGAGCTTTGACGGCCTCCCCGATCTCGAGGAGTCGGATTCGGACCGCGTCGAAGACCAGACCATCCGAGAGGTTGCCGCGCTGCAGGTGGGAACCGATCGCCTCGATCGCGGCGAGGATGTCGGACACCCGCTGACGGTCCCGGTAGGTCACAGCGCCACCTGTTCGCGCTCGACCCGCGCGCGGACCTCGGGCTTGAGGTCCTGCGCCGGGACCAGGTCGACCGGGACACCGAGAATGGTCTCCAACGCGTCCTGCACGCGACCGAGCCCGAGCAGTCCCAGATCGGCGGGCAGGTCGGCGAGTAGGTCCACGTCGCTGTCAGGGCGGTCCTGCCCGCGGGCCACACTGCCGAACACCCGCAGGTTCGACACCCTGTGCGCTGCGGCGGCCGCGATCAGCTCCCGCCGGTGGTGACGGACCACGCGCCCGATCGGCCCAGACAGCATCTGTAGCTGGTGCGGCGGTCTGCGAATTCCCACGGTGAGCTCGAACCCGGACGCCTCGATCAGCGCAGCCAGCGTCGACACGGCCGGCTGCCGGTGCCCGGACTCGTAGGCGCTGATCACGCTCTGCGTCACTCCCGCGCGGGCCGCCAGCTCGATCTGAGTCAACCCCGCCCGGCGACGCGCGTCTCGAAGCACCGTTGCCGCCACGTCACCGGAAGAGAGCACGCCCCCGATAATATCGCGAATCGTCGATATTGAACAAGCTGGTGAGTCGCTGAGGACGGGCCTGCGCCTGACCCGCTGCCGGGCCACGTCTGCGACGGGGGGCCGGGTCACGATGGCTGACGGTGACGGCCACGGTGAACTACCCGGCCCGGTCACGGCCCAGAACGCCACCCAGCGGTGTGACGGCATCCCTGGCCGGCAGCTCAGCTGGCCCGGACCACTGGCCTCAAGTATCACGTACTGGGGGGCTTCGGGCCTGTTCATGACGCGCCGCACGGCATCGAATAGATCATCACGGATCGTGCAGCAGACACACCCGTTCGCCAGGCTGACGACCGCACAGTCGTCCGCACCCACTGGAACGGCCTGTTCGCGCTCGGCGCACCCGACGGTGTGGTCGTCAACGTCACCAAGGACGCGAGGTGGAAGGTCCCGACACCGACACACACGGTTTCCGATCTCATCGACCGGGTAACACTCGCCAGAGAGATCCCCGACGAGCGCTACGTCCCGGCGGACGTGCGGCGCCGTGCCGTGCGGACGTTTCCACAGAGCCTGGTCGGCGAACCAGCCCCGCTCGGCGAACGGGCCCCTCGGTGACCAATGGTGACTGGCGCTGCCCCCCCGGGCGTAACGAAAACCGCACACCGTCGGATGGGCTTGGCCTCACATCACGGTGACGACGACCTTGCCGCGGGCGTGTCCCTGCTCCACGTGGCGCAGGCCCTCGGCCGTGTCGGCCAGCGGATACGTTCGGTCGACGACCGGCGTGAGCGTCCCATCCTCAATGAGCCCGGTGAGGGCGAGCAGCTCCGCCCGGTCCTCCCGGGTCGGGAGGATCCGCAGGCGCTGTCGGACGAAACCATTGACCACGACCGCCCGCAGCATGGGGCCCACCGCCCCGACCACGCGGCCCGGTGAGCCGCCGGCGTTGAGCACGAGGGTCCCCGTCGGGGTCAACGCCCGGCGCAGCCGGCGCAGCGGCCGGTTGCCCACGTTGTCGAGGATCACGTCGTAGTGCGCGTGCCGGTCGGTGAAGTCCTCCGCCGTGTAGTCGACGACGTGTGCGGCACCGATCGAGCGCACCAACTCGACGTTGCCGGTGCTGCACACCCCGGTGACCTCCGCGCCCAGCGCCGCCGCGATCTGGACGGCGTACGTACCGACGCCGCCGGCGGCCCCGTTGACCAGCACCTGATGTCCGGCCCGCACCTCACCCACGTCCCGGATCCCCCGCAGTGCGGTCGCCGCCGCCACCGGGACCGCCGCCGCCTGCTCGAAGGTCAGGCCCGCCGGCTTGGGCACCACCTTGTCCGCCTCGGCGCGGGCGTATTCGGCGAACGCGCCCGGACAGAAGCCGAGCACCTCGTCGCCAGCCTGCAGCCCACGCACGTTCGCGCCGACCGCCTCCACCCGGCCCGCCGCGTCGAGCCCGGCCACCCGGTACTTCGGCCTGGTCAGGCCTACTCCCATGAGCCGCGCGACGAGGGGGTCGCCGCGCAGCATGTGCCAGTCGTACGGGTTCAGTGCGGCGGCGTGCACCCGAACCAGCACGTCGTCGGCCCCGATCTCGGGCAGGTCGGTGTCCACCAGCCGCAGGACGTCCGGCGGGCCGAACCGTTCCTGGACGATCGCCTTCATCAGGTCTCCTCCTGTCGTCACGCCATATGTGATGGTTAAGAGCGACCGGCAATAGGGGACGCGGCGTCGCGGGGCTGGGGCACGCACCTCGCGTCGTTGTCGTCGGTCGACACCCAACACCAGGGTGCCTCCCTCCTCCGCCTCGCGATCTACGTGCCCCAGCCCCGCTCCTTCATCCACGCCCCTATTGCCGGGCGCTCTAACGCTAAACCGGCGTAACGGTCCGGCGCGGTGGGGCTACCCCCACCGTTGCGTGGCCGCGCGGGCGGCTGCGGACCGGACCACACGAACGCCGGCGACGTTATTACGTCAGGCGCTTCGAGCACGGAAAAACTGGTTCGAGCGGCCGGCGCCGGTCGTGCCATCATCACGGCATGCCCGTTGCCGCGCCCCAAACCGAGTACGGCGACCGTGAACTGGCGTTGGCCGGGGAGATCCTGCGCACGGTCGTCGGTTCCGGCGTGCACGGCATCGCCATCGAGGGCACCGACGACCACGACGAGATGGGCGTCTTCATCGAACCCCCGGCCTATCTGATGGGGCTCGGTAAGCCGTCCGACCACTACGTGTTCCGGACCCAGCCCGAGGGCGCACGCTCCGGTCCCGGCGACACCGACCTGGTGATCTACTCGCTGCGGAAGTATCTGCGGCTGGCGACAAAGGGCAACCCGACGGCGCTGCTACCGCTGTACGCGCCGGCCGACACGGTGCTGGTCGTCACCCCGCTGGGCGAGGAACTGCGCAGGTTGGTTCCGGCCATGCTCTCGCAGCAGGCGGTGCGCCGGTTCCTGGGTTACCTGGACTCCCAGCTCAATCGACTGGTCGGCCGCGGACCGCGACGCGGGACACCCAACCGACCGGAACTGGTGGCCCGGTTCGGCTACGACGTCAAATACGCATCCCACGCTCTACGGTTGGCCTACCAAGGCAGGGAGGTCGCCCGCGACGGACGGCTGACCTTGCCGATGCCCGAACCGGAACGGCAACGCGTCCTGCAGGTCAAACGCGGGGAGGTCCGCGAACTCGGCGCCGTGCTGGACGAAATCGCCGACGTCCAGTCTCAGGTGGAGAACCTCCTCGCGGCCGGCCGAACACCATTGCCGGCCCAACCGGATCTGGCGACCGTGCAGGAATGGTGCGTCGAGGCTCATCGACAGCACTGGGGCTGGACCTGATCCACGGTAAACAGCGGTGACGGCCGCCGACCGGGGGTCGATGTGATGGGCGGCGGGTGACCTCATCCGCGGCCGGTGCGCGCGACTGGTCCACGCCGATCCGAAGGGGACGTCACTTTGGGCATGCCTCGTCTCGGACATCACCGATCAAATTGCCTGCTGATCGTAATATTACGTACGTCAGACTACAGTCTAGGATGGGGTGCAGGGCAATGGCCTTGCAAAGCGAATGGAGGAGCCCGGTGGCGCGCTACGACAAGGAGCACAAGCAGGCGACGCGGCAGCGGATCATCGAGACGGCGGGCTATCGGTTCAAGCAGGACGGCATCGACGGCTCCGGCGTCGCCACGCTGATGGCGGACGCGGGGCTGACCAACGGTGCGTTCTACGCCCACTTCGCGTCCAAGGAGGACCTCGTCGCGAACGTCGTCGCTGACCAGCTCGGTACACAGACCGCGAGGTTCAGCACGCTGGCGCCCGGCCGAGCGGGGCTGGAGGGGTTCGTACGCGACTACCTCTCGCCTCAGCACCGGGACAACCCCGGCACCGGATGCCCGTCTGCCGCCCTGCTCGACGAGATCGGGCGCTGCGCGACCGCAACCAAGCACGCCTACACCGACGGTACGCGGGCCATGGTGGACGAGATCGCCGCCCGTCTGGCTCCTGACGATCCGCAGTCCGCACGCGGAAAGACGCTCGGGCTCTTCACGATGATGGTGGGAACGATGCAGCTGTCCCGCGCCCTGTCCGACCCGAGGTTCGCCGACGAGGTCCTCGAACAGGGCATCCAGAACGCCCTCGCATTCATACGCTGAGCAATACGCATGGCGCTCCGCGGCGGAACGCGCACGGCTCAACCGCGCGAGAGCTGACGACCGACCGTCCGGATTCTGCGAGGCCGGCCCCCTCGACCGCGACTGGCGGGAGCGACTGGCGGGAGCGAAAGGGCCGCCTCCCCTCCGGCTCTACCGCTCGAGGAATTCGAGGGCCTTTTCGACGAACTGCCCGTGGAACTGGAAGATGCCGCCGTGCCCGGCGTCGGGGTAGATCACCAGCTCACTGTCCGGCAGGCGTCGAGCCAGGTCGGCCGAGTTCTTCGTCGGCACCATCCTGTCGCTCTCGCCGTTCGCGACGAGCACGGGCTGGCGAATGACGGAGAGGTCGGATGGCCGCTCCAGTCCCCAGCGGTGGATGGCCTTGAGCTGTGCGCCGTAGGACTTGAGGGAGATCGCCTTGTCTCGGTTGTCGGTGCGCTCCTTCAAGCGTGCCAGGAACTCCTTGCCGGCCCGACGCCCGTTGGGAGTCCTGGTGAAGAAGAGGAACTGCTTCGGGTCCTGCAACGTGAGCAGCCCGCGGATGGTGTCGAGATGCGACAGCTTGGTGACGTTCTTGATGCCCTCGCCGCCGGCGGGCCCCGTGCCCGCGAGGATCAGCGTGCGGACGAGCTGAGGTTCGTCCTGAGCGATCACCTGGGCGATCATGCCGCCCATGGAGAAGCCGAGGATGTCGACCTTGTCCAGACCCAGCGCCCGGATGAAGGTGACGGCGTCCGTCGCCATCGCCTGGATGGTGTTCGGCGTCGAGCCGGTGGACGCGCCGACGCCCCGGTTGTCGAACGTGAGGACCCGGTGTTTCGCGGCGATGCCGTCGACGACCCGAGGGTCCCAGTTGTCGAGGACCGCGGCCAGGTGGGTCAGGAAGACCACCGGGATGCCGGTCTTCGGGCCGAGCTCCCGGTAGGCGAAATCCACGCCACCGGCGGAGACGGTGCGGGTTGATGCGTTCTGGCACGATGTCACCACGTCGTCTCGTGTTCCTTGTCTGTTATTCATGGCCAGGTCCTTCTATGGGTGGGCTTCTGTGAGCATTGTGTGCCACGCCCCTCGAGCCACGCCCCTCGAGAAGAGCGAGGGCGCAGTGCAGTCAGTCCGCGAGGAAGAGGTTCACCTGCGCGACGAACTCGTCGATGTGCTGGAACAGGAAGGCATGGCCAGCATCGCTGTAAAGAACGAGGGTGGAGTCGGGGACCTGCTCGACCGCCTTGTAGGAGGCGATGGCGGGGATCATCACGTCGTGGATCCCGTTGGCATACAGGACCGGCTGGCTGATCGCCTGCAGCTCGGACTTGAGCTGGTCCCAATTCACGGCCAGGAGGCGGGCGACAGCGGCAAGTTGGCCGCGGGCAGCCTCCTCGGTCACCGCGGGGCCACCTTCGAGGCGCTTTGAGACCTTCGCGAGGTGCTCGAGCCCGGATGCGCGGGCCTGTTCGGTCTCGGGGTAGAAGAGGTAGAGCAGGTCTTCGGCGTCCGCGTCCGGCTTGGCCATGATGGAGAGCACCCGCTCGCTCATATCCGGGGTGCCCGGCGCCGCGCCCGGCCCGCTGCTACCCGCGACGATGATCTTGCGTACGAGGTCGGGCCGGCGCAGGGCGACGTGGTGCGCCACGATGCCACCGAGTGACCAGCCGAGCAGGTCGACCTGCGTCAGGCCGAGAGCATCGATGAACTCGATCGCACCCTCGGCGAACCCCTCGGAGGTGTCGCGAGGCTCACCGCTGGTGTACCCGATGCCGACGTTGTCGAACAGGATGACGTCGCGGTCCTGGGTGAGGCGGTCGATGAACTCCGGGTCCCACCAGTCGATGGTGCCGCGGAACCGCATGAGCAGGACAAGCGGCACACCACCCTGCGGGCCCGTGCGCCGGTAGGTGAACACCGTGGAGGGGCCGGCGGCAGTGTGGTTCTCGAGGGTGTCAGCCATGTAGGTCGTCATGAGTCTCTCTTCCCTGTTGTCTCCCAGGCTGTGACGGCAGTCTGAAGGTTCGACGGGCGCAGGCCGTGGGAATGGGTCCCTGTGCGGTCGAGCCTCTCGTCATCGCATGTCACTGATTGAAGTATGTCTGTAATTCTATCACGCCGCAAGTCGGCGAACCGAACGAGATGAAGAGAGCAGGAGGACATGAAGGCCTTCATCGTCGAGCGCTACCGCAAGGACGGCCTTCGAGCTGCCGAGGTCCCAGAACCCGAGCTGGGAGACGGCGACGTCCTGGTCCGGGTCCGCGCCGCCGGCGTCAACCCGCTGGACTCGAAGATCCGGGACGGCGAGTTCAAGCGCATCCTGCCCTACCGTCCGCCGTTCGTGCTCGGGCACGACGTCGCAGGCGTCGTCACGCGCGTCGGACCCGCGGTGCGGAGGTTCACAGTGGGCGACGAAGTCTACGCCCGGCCCGGGAAGGACCACATCGGGACGTTCGCGGAGTTCATCGCGATCGACCAGGACGACGTCGCGCTCAAGCCGGCCGCGCTGTCCATGCAGGAAGCGGCCGCGGTGCCCCTGGTCGGCCTCACCGCATGGCAGGCACTCGTCGAGCGAGCGAACGTGACCGCCGGCCAGAAGGTCCTCATCCACGCCGGCTCCGGCGGCGTGGGGACGATGGCGATCCAGCTCGCCAAACAGCTGGGCGCGACCGTCGCGACGACCACGAGCACTGCGAACGTGGACTGGGTGAAGAGCCTCGGCGCCGACGTCGTCGTCGACTACAAACAAGAGGACTTTGCCACGGTCCTCTTCGACTACGACGTCGTCCTGGACTCACTGGGCGGCAAGACGCTCGAGAAGTCGTTGACGGTGGTGAAGCCCGGCGGGCTGGTGATCGGCATCGGCGGCCCGCCGGATCCCGACTTCGCGAAGGAGATCGGAGCTTCAACATTCCTGCGCGTGGCCATGACCCTGCTGAGCCGCCGCATCCGGCGGCAGGCGAAGCGGCGGGGCGTGCGGTACTCGTTCTTGTTCATGCGGGCCAGCGGGACGCAGCTGCGAGAGCTCACCACGCTTATCGACGCCGGACACCTGCGCCCGGTCGTGGACCGGGTGTTCCCGTTCGACGCGACGCTCGAGGCGGTCGCGTACGTCGACCAGGGCCGCGCCAAGGGCAAGGTCGTCGTCACGCTGGCCTAGCTCGACACCTGTCGCCAGAAACCTGATGGCCTGACCTGGACGTCCAGCGGTTCGCATGTCCTGAACTATCGATCTTAGTAACTTTGGTGTTACATCGCTGGGCTTCTGGCCTGCGCTTCCACGAGACTGCCTCCATCCGTTGCGCTCGACCAAGTAGTCGGCCGCGCCTCGGTCTTACCGCCTGTTTCCCGGAAGCTGGCGGCGTCGAGAAGGTCCTAGTACACTGATGTACTGAACCTTCCTTGATCCGAAGGGGCCGTCGGTGAGCTATCAGCTGGCGATGGTCGACGAGGTCAGGGAATGGTTGCATACGCTGCGCCGGGCAGACCGAACGACCGCGATCGGTGTAGGCCAGGCGCTGGCCGCCCTCCTGGCGGAGGGGCCTGGCCTCGGACGGCCGCTGGTCGATCGGATCAAAGGCTCGCGGATACACAACCTGAAAGAACTCCGCCCCGGCTCGACCGGGACGAGCGAGGTCCGTGTCCTGTTCGTGTTCGATCCGGAGCGTCGAGCGGTCCTACTCGTCGCGGGCGACAAGGCGGGCGAATGGTCCGCCTGGTACCGGCGGGCGATACCGCTGGCCGAAGCCCGGTACGCCGTCTACCTCAAGGAGCGTGACCAGTGAGCGCGGTTCACGACTACGACAGGGACAGCTTCCTCGCGGAGTTCTTCCCCGACGACGCCGACCGCCACGAAGTCGAATCCGGCGCCAGCCGACTCGTTGCCGAGAACCGCGCCCATCGACTTGCCGAGATGCGTCGCCGGCTGGGCCTGACCCAGGCGGACGTCGCCGACCGGATGCACGTCCGCCAAGAACGCGTCTCCGCGATCGAGCGGGCCACCGTCGATGCCAGCGAGCTGCGCACACTCGCCGCCTACGTCAAGGCTCTCGGCGGACGCCTGGAGATCATCGCCGACTTCGGCGGTGAACGACTCGTCATCGGCTGAACACCACAGACCCGCCCCGGCCCCTCGCGCCCTCACCTTCGAGCGGCCGGGTCACGTTGATTTTCCCTCTAACGAACCACCCCACGCCGATGGATCAACAAGAATCGGCGTCAAATAGCCTCGACCAGGGCCTGTCTGATAGATCTTCGATCGCGCGGATCGATGCCCAAAAGGCGTCCCGCCGCCTTGTCGTCGTCACCGACGATATCCATCAGGCAGGCCCTAACTGCGCTGTCCCCCGTCGACGATGTTCCACGCACGTGCTGGCGTTGGAGCAAAAAATGGTCAGGGATTCTCGTGAGGTCGCCGGGCCGGCGAGCAATTGTCAGAACTTGTGGATGAGGTTCGTGGCTCAGGAGATCGGCCGTGCGGTGCGAAGGTGAGGGTGGAGGCGCTCATCGTCCATTCCAGGCCGTCGAGGCCGCCGCCGAGATACGTGGCGGATCGAGGGGAAGCGGCGGTGACGATTAGGTTGTTAAGCGGGGTCAGGAATCCGGCTACGCAATGAGGTTGGCGGTGGCCTCCAGGGGGCGCAGCAGTTCCGCCATCGTGAAGCGGTTGATCCCGTCAGGGCCGTACGCCTCGGCCGGGTGGCCGGTGGAGATGTGGAGATGGCGAAGCGCAGGGTCTTGCCGTGCAGTGCGGTGCCGCCCTCGCCGAAGGCCCAGCCGTACGTGAGGACCTCGTCCAGCCACAGCTTCAGCAGCGAGGGCGTCGAGTACCACTGGAAGGGGAACTGGAGTGTCACCGAGTCATGTGCGAGCAGCAGCCGCTGCTCGCGAGCGACGTCGATACGGAAGTCCGGGTAGGCGGCGTAAAGGTCGTGGACGGTTACGTGCTCTTCCTGGCGTGCGACGTCGGCCAGGGCGGCGTTGACCCGGGAGTTGGACAGGTTCGGGTGAGCGAGCAGGACCAGGGTTTTGGCGGTGTTCGGCATGGGGGATATTTCTTAATCTGATTAGCGGCGAATGGATTGTGAAGTGACACGTCCGGCGGTCGAGGCGGTGGGCTTGTCAGCGCACCGCCCGGTACGGGCTCTACGCAGCCACCGCCGCAGCCTCCGCGATCTGTTCAGGGCTGGGTGCCAGCCGGGGCGAGAGGAAGGTCACCGCGATCGTGACGACGGCGTAGACCGCCGCCACGAGCAGCCCGCGGTGGAAGCCGTCGGTCAGCCCGTCGGACTGGCTCGCGCCGGAGGCAATGGCGGAGGTGGTCCGGGAGGTGGACAGGGTGCTCACGATGGCGAGCCCGAGCGCGCCGCCGACCTGTTGGAAGGCCTGGACGACACCGGACGCGGCGCCGGCCTCCTGGTGGGAGACGTCGACCACGGCGGCGATCTGCGCGGGAACGGCGATCGCGCTGAGGCCGGCACCGAAGATGATCAGGCCGGGCATCAGTCCGGTCGGGTAGGAGCCGTGTGCGTCGACGCGCGCGAGCAGGAGGAGTCCGGCGACGTTGAGCACGGCGCCGACCATCATGACCGGCCGTGTTCCGAGGCGGGTGACCAGCGGGGTGGCCATGACCGCCCCGAGGATGGCGGCACCGCCCATGGGCAGGAACTCCACTCCCGTGCGCAGCGCCGAGTCGCCGCGCACCTGCTGCAGGAAGATCGCGGTCAGGAAGAACATCGACAGGAAGGCGGCACCGTTGAGCGCGAGCGCGCCACCGGCCGTGCTGAGCGCGCGGGCCCGAAGCAGCCGTAGCGGAACCAGCGGCGCCGTGGTCCGCGCCTCGACCGCCAGGAAGGCGGCGAGCATCACCACACCCGTGGCCAGGAACCCGATGACCTCCGCCGAGGACCAGCCGACGGGTTCGGCGCGGACCACGCCGTACACCACGGCGAGCAGGCCGCCGGTACCGAGCACGGCGCCCAGCAGGTCGAAGGAGCGGTTGCCCTGGTGCGGGGCGATGGGGCGGACGAAGACCGGGGTGGCGATGACGAGGGCGATCACGATCGGGACGTTGACGATGAAGACCCAGCGCCAGCTCAGGGAGTCGACCAGCACCCCGCCGAGGACCACGCCCGCCGTGCCGCCGAGGCCGGCCAGGCCGCCCCAGACGCCCATGGCGATGTTGCGTCGCCGGCCGTGTTCGAAGGTGATGGTGAGGATGCCCAGGGCGGCCGGGGACAGCAATGCGCCGCCGAAGCCCTGGACGGCCCGCGCAGCGATCAGCTGTACTGGTGAGGTGGCCAGGCCCCCGGCCAGCGAGCTGACGCCGAACAGGGCGAGCCCGGTGATGAAGACCCGCCGCGACCCCAGCAGGTCGGCCACGCGACCGCCGAGCAGCAGGAAACCGCCGAAGAGCAGGATGTACGCGCTGATCACCCATTGCAGTCCGTCGGTGGTGAAGCCGAGACCGCTCTGGATGTGCGGGAGCGCGACGTTCACGATCGTCACGTCCAGCACCACGATGAATTGCGCAAGGGCCAGCACGGTGAGCGTGGCCCAGGGACTGCGTCGCATGGCGAGATTCACGGATCATCTCTTTCTTGAACTGTAGGTACAAATATTGGGCACGGCGCGGCGGGCCCGAATCCATACGAGCGGCGGGGGTCAGAGAAGGTCGATGGTTGTGTTGATCACCCTGATGAGGCGGTCGGGCCCTGACTCGACACGGGCCATGAGCCGCGGTCGGCGTAATGGTCGCCGTGGCCATGGGTGATGTAGATCTGCGTAATGTCCCGGCCGATCTTCTCCACCCAGGCGAGCACCTCACGGGTGGCGCCGATGGTGAAGGGCGGGTCGACCAGGACAGCGTCGCGCTCGCCGTAGATCAGGGTCGTCGAGATGGGCGACCACACCATCGGGTCCCCGTTGGGAAGGTTTTGGGAAGGTTTAAGGTGCCGGTGTACTGCGGAATCGCGGGTGTCACGAACACCTTGAACATCAACGCGGTCATGTCTGTCTCCTGCTACGACCCGGCGGCGATCAGAACATCGTGTGGTCGTTGGCGGAGGTCTCCGGCACGTCCTGCGAGGCGTTCCAGTGCTCGACGATCTTTCCGTGCCGCACCCGGAACAGGTCGATGACCGCCCGGCCGCGCTCGCCCGGCGTGTCGACGTACTGGCTGTGGACGGCCACCAGATCGCCCTCCGCGATCACCCGCTTCGGTGCCACGCTCCCCTGCGGGAACTGTTCGAAGTAGGCGCCCAGCCCGGCCTTCAGGCCCGCCACGCCGTCGGGGATGTTCGGGTCGTGCTGGTGGTACTCGCGGCCCGCGTACCTGTCGATGGCGGTCAGGTCTTTCTGGACCAGGAGCTGGTCGAAGTACGCGGTGACCAGCTTCTTGTTGTACGCCGTGAGCCGCCGCTGCCCCGGCGCGTCGGTCTGCGGCCGGCTGAGCGTGGAGAACATGTCGTTGCCGTTGGCCGTGGTCGCCGGCACATCCTGGAGGACGTCCCAATGCTCGGCGAGCTTCCCGTCCTGGAAGCGGAAGATGTCGAAGACGGCGATCCCGGGGGTACCGGGGATGGTGACGGCGTGGGAGTGCAGGAGCGCCAGGTCGCCCTCGGAGATGACCCGCTTGAGGTCGTAGGTGGCGTCCGGGAACTGCTGTTGCCAGAAGGCGCCGAAGGCGTTCATGGCCTCGGGGCCGTCGGGGGCCAGCGGGTTGTGCTGGATGTAGTCCGGCTGAACGTAACGGTCGACGAGGGAGGTGTCGTCCGACTCGAACACGCTCCTGAGGACCTGGGCGGCCAGCTGCGCCTTCCTGGTCTCCGCCACGGTCAGCACGATCTTGCCGGTGGTCCGGTCGGTTTCGCCGAGGGCGTGGGCCTTGGCGGCCTCGGCGAGGGGGAAGACGGCCTCGATGTGGGCGCGCAGAGCGCCGGTCTCGACGAGGTCGGCGATGGCCTGCATCCCGCCGTGGTCGGCTTCGACCAGGAGGGCCTCGAATCGTACGCCCCGCTCGGCCGCCTTGGCCGCCACGTCGGGGTCGCCACCCAGGAGCGAAATCAGAGTGCCGCCCGGACGCAGGACCTCCAGGGAGCGGGCGAGGTTGTCGCCGGCGACCGGGTCGAGAACGATGTCGACGTCCGTGACGGCCGCGGTGACGTCGACGGTGCGGTAGTCGATGACCTCGTCGGCTCCCAGGGAGCGCAGGAAGTCGTGCTTGGCCGCGCTGGCGGTGCCGATCACATATGCGCCCCGGGCCTTGGCGATCTGGACGGCGAGGTGACCGACGCCGCCGGCGGCCGCATGGACGAGGACCCGCTGCCCGGGCTGGACATCGGCGGTGTCGACGAGTGCCTGGTAGGCGGTGAGGGCTGCGAGCGGGAGGGCACCGGCCTGGACGTGGTCCATACCGGCGGGCTTGTGGGCGAAGGAACGGGCGGGGGCGGTCACGTACTCGGCGTGGGCGCCGACCCCGTAGGGGTAGGGCAGCATGCCGAAGACCTCGTCGCCCGGCTCGAACAGGGTGACGCCGATACCGACGGCCTCGACGACGCCGGAGACGTCCCAGCCGAGGACCAGTGGCATGCGGTCGATGGTCAGGACCTGAGCGCGGTTCTTCCAGTCGGTCGGGTTGACGCCGGCCGCGCGGACGGCGACCAGGATCTCGCTCAGGCCCGGCACGGGCCGGGGAACGATGACCTCCTTGAGCACCTCGGGAGAACCGTGGATGTCCTGGCCGATGGCGCGCATGGTGGCGTTGTTCGTCATGCGTTCGGCGAGATCGAGAGTCATGGATCATCCTTTTTTTGAACTGTAGGTACAAATTTTGGGCATGGCGGGGTGGCCCGAATCCATGTGTGCGGTAGGGGTCAGAGAAGGTCGATGATTGTGTCGATCACCCTGATGAGGCGGTCGGGCACTGACTCGACACGGGCCATGAGCCGCATGCCGTTGACGGTGCTCAGCAGCAGGCTGGCCAGGCCCTTCGCGTCACGTCCAGGATCGATCTCCCCGGCGCGCTGACCCTCCTCGATCAGGGCGCGAAGGGCGCCCTCGATGCGGTCGAACATGTCTTGCACCTGCGCCGTCACGGATTCATCCGTGCGGCCGAACTCCATCGCGGTGTTCAGCACCAGACAGCCACGGCGGTCGGGGTCGGCGAGGTCCGCCTGAGCCACGAAGTGCAGCGCCTTGCGTAGCCGCTCCTTCACCGGCCCGGAACCCTCCAACAACTCCGTCACGGCCGAGTTCTGCAGGTCCAGGTAGCGGCGCAACGCCAGGTCGAACAGTTGGCGTTTGCTGCCGAAGGTGTTGTAGAGGCTGCCCTTGCCGATGCCCAGGGTGTCGATCAGGCATTGAGGTGTGGTGGCGCCGTATCCCTGTCGCCAGAACATCTGCATCGCCTGCTCGACCGCCACATCCGGGTCGAACTGCTTGGGCCTTCCCACGACTCAGACTCTAACACTTTTCTGGACCTGCAAGTCAAGTATCTGTCTGTCAATCAGAACCATGGAATCCGGGACGGGCACCGGCCGTCGGCGATAAAGCCGCAACCAGCCGCTCAGGGTCGAGTGGGTGTCAGCCGGCCAGCTTGTTGATCTTACGGATCTGGCGGTCGAAGGCCCGGGCGGGGGCGATACGGCGCAGGGTGGCGACGCGTCCGGCCGTCGAGCCGGCGGTGTAGCGCAGCTTCGGCTTCGCGTCGGTCGCTGCCGCGACGATCACCTTGCCGACGACGGCGGGGTCGTCCCCGTCCTTCATCGCCGCCACCAACAGTCCGTCGAAGATGTGCCGCTGCTGGGCGTAGACCGGTAGCGGGTTGTCGGGCTGGACGGCGTTCGCGTCGAATCCGGTCTTGGTGTAGGCGGGCTGGACGAGAAGCACCCGGACGCCGTGCTCGCGGACCTCGTGGTCCACGGACTCCGAGTACCCCTCGATCGCGTGCTTGGTCGCGGCGTAGACGGCCATGTAGGGCGCCGGGATGAAACCGAGGACGGACGAGATGTTGATGATGCGCCCGCTTCCCTGGGCGCGCATGTGTGGCAGCACGGCCGTCGTCATCCGGATCGTGCCGAAGACGTTGACGTCGAAGATGCTCTGCGCCTGTGCGACGGAGCTCTCCTCAGCGGCACCCGCCGCACCGATACCGGCGTTGTTGACCAGGACGTCGATCTGCCCGAACTCCTCGATCACCCGTTTGACGACGACGGTGACCGAATCGTCACTGGCCACGTCGAGATCAAGGAACGTCACCCCGTGGAGAGGGGCGACGCGCGAGGTGTTCCGGCTCGTGCCGATCACATCGAACCCCGCCTCGACGAGCGCGAGCGCGGCTGCCCTCCCGATGCCTGAGGACGCTCCCGTCACGAGCGCCACCTGTCGCGTTGCTGTCATCGTCGGCTCCCTAACCCTTTGGCGTACGGTCATACGACCATAGAGTGAGATGGAGCCTGAAGGCAAGGGTCTGCCAAAAATTAAGAGCGCCCGGCAATAGGGGTGTGGATCAAGGAACGGGGCCGGGGTGCGTAGATCGCGAGGCGCGAGGCGCGAGGCGCGAGGCGCGAGGAGGGAGGCAGCGGAGGTGCTGGGTGTCGACCGACGGAGCCGGGGTACCCGTGCATCGCGCAGCGATGGATGGGGAGAGTCGGGCACAGGGATCACACTGCCGCGAAGGGTACATGATGAGTGGCCTGACCGTAGTAGCGGTCGTATTCGTGGCCTACGCGCTGGTGGCGTCCAAGCTGGATCTCTAGTGGATCACCGGACCGATGGTATTTGTCGCGGCTGGCTTGATTCTCGGCCCGTACGCGCTCGGGATTCTGCCGTTCTCGCTGAGCAGCAAGACGATCCTCACCATCACTGAGCTGACGCTGGCGCTGGTGCTCTTCTCCGATGCCTCGACAGTCCGGCTCCGTGACGTCGAGGGCGACGCGACACTACCCGGACGCCTGCTGTTCGTGGGGCTCCCGCTCACCATCGCCGCAGGCGCGCTACTAGCCTATTACCTGCTCCCGGGGGCAGGGTGGGCGCTGGCGGCGCTGATCGCCACGATTCTCGCCCCCACCGATGCGGCCCTTGGCCTGGCTGTCGTGACCAACCAAGCGGTGCCGGTGCGGATCCGCCGGGCGCTCAACGTCGAGAGCGGCCTCAACGACGGGATCGCGACGCCGTTTGTCACCTTCTTCATCGCGGTAGCTGCGGCCGAGGAAGGCATCGGCGAGCACGCGTGGGGCCTGGAGGCGCTTAAGGAGATCGGCCTGGCGATCGTCGCGGCGGCCGTCGTCGGCTTTGTCGGCGGGAACCTGCTGGCATTCGCCAAGAGCCGGGGGTGGACCTCGGAGGTGTCCGAGCAGATCGCCATCCTCGCGCTCGCGCTGCTTGCGTACGCGGGCTCGGTCGCGATCGGCGGGAACGGGTTCGTCGCGGCATTCGGCGGGGGGATCCTGTTCGGGACCGTCACCAAAGGACGTCTGGGCGCGGCCGGCGCGTTCACCGAGACGCTCGGGCTGACCGCCTCCTTCGTGGTGTGGACCATCTTCGGCGCACTGTTCGTAGGAATGACCTTCTCCCACGCACTTTCCGCCCGGCCCATCGTGTACGCGGTGTCAAGCCTGACGGTGATCAGGATGGTCCCCGTCGCGCTCGCCCTCATGGGAATCAACCTGCGGCCTGCCACCGTCGCCTTCATGGGCTGGTTCGGCCCTCGCGGGCTGGCCTCGGTGGTCTTCGCTCTCATCGCCCTGGAGGAATTCGACCACAGCAGCGCCGGCGACACGCTGGTAGCGGCCGTGACGTGGACGATCCTGTCCTCGGTGGTCCTGCACGGCATTTCAGCCTCGCCGCTGGCCGCACGGTACGGAGCGCTTATCGCGCAGGAACCTGACGTGCCAGAGAAGGCTCCGGCAGAAGAGCCGTGGATCAGGTTGCGCGACCTGGCAGGTCGTCATCCACTGGGAAGGCAGCCGGAGAAAGAATGACCCTTTCCCGGGTGTCTCTTCTGGTGATTCTAGATCATTACTTACTGTTACCAATCGTGAGGGGCTGAGATCGGCGTAGGCGGGCGAGACTGTGCCAGACGATCTCACGAGGACCCTCGGACACTTCGCCGTCAGGCACGCAGAGTTAGTTGCATCGGAAAACACCAGCCATCTATGGTTTGAGCTGGACACGGCTGGGCAGTTCAGGTCCCAAGAGCGGATACCGCCACTGGTAGCCGTGCTGGCGATGTAGGGGAAGGGAAAAGATCAATGGCGACACAAACCCCCGAACGGACTCTTGACGCGGTAGCGCGGGGCGATCTGCCGGTTCTTGAGCAACTCCTTCAGATGCATATCGACACCCTGCCGAACTCGGGTCTCGACCCACGCACTTATCACCTCGTACGGCTGGCGGCGCTCATCTCGATGGATTCGGCGCCCGTATCCTATATGGTGAATCTCGCGGCGGCGCGCGACGCTGGCCTGACCGCAGCCGACGCACAATCGGTGTGCACGGCGATCGCGCCGATCGTGGGGAGCGCGCGGGTGGCATCCGCGGCGAGCAACGTGCTGCGAGCGCTCGGCTTGGGCGAGACGATCAAGGAAAATCAGAAGCAAAACCAGTCGTAGGCAAATGCGAGTCGGAATGCAGTCAGGTTCGGGTCTTCGAAACACTGCCAGGCAACTCGCCAACAAGATCAGATGATCTAACGCTGTTAGATTTGACAGGGGTGGGCGATGGCTGTCCGCAGCCCGTGCGCCCCGGCCCGGGAGCGGCCCGCATCCTCAAGGCGCGGGCGGCTGCCCGGGACGAATCGCTCAACACCTACCTGCGAGAAATGATTGACCGCCGCCCACACCCGCGCTGGATCAGCCGCACCCATGGCAACCGAACAACACCAAATGACCACAGTCAGATCACGACAACACCGAGCGTTGGGTCCAATTTGTGCAGATCATGCGGATCTGATGTGATGACCGTGGCACGGAGCTTCCGCGCCAGCAACGCGACATGAGCGTCGACGACATCACTCGTTCCCGATGCCGCCAGCAGCAGTCCGAGCCGGACAGCGATCTCCTCCGACAAGGGCTCGACCCGCAACGCGCCCGTCCGCACCAGTTTCATGACGGCATGCTGACGTGGTGAGCCACGCCAGACCTGGGCGAGGACTCCCGCCGGTAGGTGCGCCGCGACCCTTGCGACCACCAGATCCGTGGCCAGCGCGAGCATGCGGGTGTCACGACGCTCAAGCGCGATGAGCGCACCCGCGTCGAGGACGACCGTTCTCACGCGGCCCCGGCCACATCGCCATCGTCGGCCTCCAGCGCCGAGCGCGCCCAGTCGTGCGCGGCGTGGTCCAGTCCGCCGGCATCTGCGATCATCTGGTCCAGGATCGTCTGTGCCTGCGCCCAGTCGGGCTCGGCAGCGGCAAGCCCGGCGAAGTAGGCCGAGACCGACTCCACCTGGCCGGCGTCGGCGGCCCGCTGCGCTTTCGCCGCGATGTCCTCCGGGACGCTGATAGTGATCCGCTTGAAGCTCATAAGTTAAGCATAAATCATGTGCAACCTTAGAGCGACCGGCAATAGGGGACGCGGCGTCGTGGACTGACCACTCGATCAACACCTTGACTCAGGTGATCATCCAAACGACGGACCCCGGTATTACGGGTCGAGACCGCGAGGGCGTCAGCAGACCGGCCGGTGCCCGTGCCCGGCCCACCAGCCGGGCTGGCGCCGTAGGCATACTGGCGGCTGTGGAGGGAGCGCGGGTGCTGGTCGTGGAGGACGACCCGGCGTTGCGCGGCGTCCTGGCCCGCGGCCTGCGTGAGCAGGGCGCGGTCGTGACCACGGTGGCCGACGGGTCGTCCGCCCTGTCACGGTTCACCGACGACAGCGGTTTCGACGTGGTCGTGATGGACGTGGGCCTGCCCGACTCCGATGGCCGGGACGTGTGCCAGGCCCTGCGGGCGCGTGGTGTGTACGTCCCGGTGCTGTTCCTCACCGCGAGGGGGAATGTCACCGATCTCGTTTCGGGTTTCGCGGCCGGCGGTGATGAGTACGTTGCGAAGCCGTTCCACTTCGCTGAGCTCGTGGCCCGGTTGGGGGGGCTGCTGAAGCGAGCCCGGTCCTCGCCGGTCTCGGTGCCTGACGGCCTGCGCCTGGACCCGCGCGACCATGCACTGGCCGCCGCGACCACGAGCGTGCGCCTGACCCCGACGGAGTACCGGGTCCTTGCCCGGTTGATGGCGTCGCCCGGCGTGGTGGTGAGACGGCGGGAGCTGGTGGGCGCAGGTTGGCCCGAAGGGGCGATCGTCCACGACAACACCCTGGACCAGTACGTCGCGAAGCTCCGCCGCAAGCTGGCGCTGGTGGACGGTTCACAGGCGATCACAACCGTCCATGGCATCGGGTACCAGTTCACGTGAGAAGGCCCTCGACGCTGCGGGGCCGGATCGCGGCGGTGGCGGTCGTGGCCACCGCAGGCTGGCTCGCGGTGCTGACCCTGGCGTTCAATGCCGCGCTCGGTGCGCAGCTGCGGCAGCAGGCCGACACCGTGCTACGGACCCGGGCAGAGGCTGTCGCCAGCACCATCGAGATCGTCACCAGCGGTGCGGTCTCCGTCCATGACGTACGTGACGACACCGCGATCGATACCGGGACGTGGATCTTCGCGGGTGGCCGGGCGGTGGAGCAGCCACCCGGCGGGGCCGCGTTACTGGGCCAGGCCAGCGCCCTGACCGGCATAGGCGAGCGGACGGTAACGACGGGTGACGCATCCCCGGTCCGGCTGTTCGCACTACCGGTGACGTCGCAGGGCCAGCAGGCAGCCACCGTCGTCGTCAGCCTGTCGCTGTCCCCCTACCGGCAGACCGAGAAGATCGCCGTCGTCGGCAGCGTGCTGCTGGCCCTGCTGCTGCTCGGCGGCGTGTACCTGGTGGTACAGGTCAGCACCGACCGGGCGTTGCGCCCGGTCGAGGAGATGACCGAGCAGGCAGGCCGGTGGAGCGCGGATGCCGCCGACCACCGGTTTGGAGCCGCGCCCCGACCGGCCGAACTCGACCGGCTCGCCGCGACGCTCGACGGTCTCCTGGACCGGATCAGCGCGGTTCTGCGCCACGAGCAGGCATTCAGCGATCACCTGTCGCACGAGCTGCGCACCCCGCTGGCCGCCATGGTCGCTGAGATCAGCCTGCTGCAGAGCCGGCCGCGCGACGCGGCCGAGTTCGACCGGGCGCTGCCCCCGATCGCCGACGCGGCGAACCGGATGACGGTCATCCTCGACACCCTCATGGCCGCCGCCCGCACGAGCGCCGGTGGACTGCCCGACCGGTGCGACGTCGACGAGGTGGTGCACGGCCTTGCCGAGCGGTGGAGCGCCCCGCCAGAGCTGGTGGTGTCGGTACCCGCCGGCACGCTCGCGGGGGTGGATGCCGGCCTGCTCGAGCGGATGTTGTCGCCGGTTCTGGACAACGCCCGCCGCTACGCACACACCCAGGTACACGTGGTGGCACGGGTCGTCGCCGGCCAGGTCCGCATCGACATCCGCGACGACGGGCCCGGGCTCGGCGCCGACACGGCGGCGCACCTGTTCGAACCGGGCTGGCGCGCGGACCCACACGACGGCCACGATGGGGCGGGGCTCGGACTGGCGCTGGTCCACCGCCTCGCGGCCGCTGCCGGCGGCAGCGTACGGGCCTTCGACGGCGGGCCCGGCGCGACTGTCGGGCCCGGCGCGACTGTCGAACTGTCGCTGCCCGGGGCGTGACACGCCGCTGACCGCCGACGTGGTCAGGATTTGTTCAGGCCTCCTGGGCCACCGTGGCAGCATGACGACTCCCACGCGCCTCGCGGTGCCCAGCCACCGCTCCCCGGCATCGTTGCGGGGCCGGCCGATGCTCAGCAAAGTTCCAGAAGTCACCGTCTACTTCTGGATCATCAAAGTGCTCTGTACGACCGTCGGTGAATCGGCCGCCGACTTTCTCAACGTCAACCTGAACCTTGGCCTGACCGGCACGTCCGTCATCACCGGCGTCCTGCTCGTCGTCGCTCTGATCGTCCAGTTCCGCGCGGATCGGTACGTACCGAGCAGGTACTGGCTGACGGTGGCGCTCGTCAGCGTCTTCGGCACATTGGTGACCGACAACCTCACGGACAGCGTCGGCGTGCCACTCGAAACAAGCACCCTGATCTTCGGCGTTCTTCTTGTTCTCGCCTTCCTCGCGTGGTATCTGACCGAGAAGACGCTCTCCATTCATTCCATCCTGACCAGACGACGAGAAGCGTTCTACTGGCTGACGATTCTCGTCACCTTCGCGCTCGGCACGGCAACCGGCGATCTCATGGCCGAGGTGCTGGGGATCGGCTACCTGATGACGGGAGTCATCGTGGTATCGCTGATCGCCGTCCTTGCGATTGGGTGGCGATTCGGACTCAACCCGGTTCTCTCCTTCTGGATCATCTACATCATGACCCGCCCGCTTGGAGCGTCGATCGGCGACTACCTGTCTCAGTCACCGAGCGAGGGCGGACTCGGTCTGGGTGCGACGGTAACGAGCCTCATCTTTACGGTCGGCATTCTCGGCATCGTCGCTTATTTCTCGCTGACGAAAGCCGATGTCATCGCGAGTGCGCCTGCCCTCGACCCTGACGAGGCCATGGAACGAGGAGGCCTGTGGCAAACCGTCGTCGTCGTGGCGCTTATCCTCGTCGCCGCGGGGACAGGATACTCCGTGCGCAAGTCCGCGCTTCAAAATGACACGTCAGACTCGGGTACCGTCGCGCAGTCGGTCCCTGCTGGAAGCCAGCCGTCAGGAGAGGCGATTCCCGGCGGAAGCCAGGGGGCCCAGGCGATACCCGGCGGAAGCCAGCCAGCGCAGGCGATACCCGGCGGAAGCCAGCCAGTGCAGGTCTCGCCCCTCGGCGACCTCTCGAAGTTCCGAAAAATCACACAGGACACGCTGGATCTCCTGAACTCCGGCAACCAGTCTGGTGCCACGGCCCGCATCGCCGATCTCGAAACCGAGTGGGACAAGGGCGAGGCGCGTCTGAAACCGAAGGACAAAGCTACCTGGACCAAGATCGATGGAAAAATCGATACGGTGCTGCGCGCGCTCCGGGCAACGAGCCCCAACCCGGACGGAGAGAAGACCGCGCTAAGCGCATTGCTCACGACACTCGGCTGAGCCTTTCCGTGTGACAATTCATCGCAGTAATGCGTTCAACACGACGCCGGCCAGTTCCGGGCGGCAGACGAGCAGGTCCGGTAGGTAGGGGTTGGGTTGGTTGTAGTGCAGGGGTGAGCCGTCGAGCCTGGAGACGTGCAGCCCGGCGGCCGCGGCGACGGCGACGGGCGCACATGAGTCCCACTCGTACTGCCCACCGGAGTGGGCGTAGACGTCGGCCTGTCCACGGATGACGGCCATCGCCTTCGCGCCCGCCGAGCCCATCGGGACCAGCGTCGCGTCCAGGCATGCGACGAGGTGGTCGACCCAGGCCGGCGGGCGCGTCCGGGAGACGGCGAGACGGATCGGGCCAGGCGACGCCGGCGCGACGGTCAGCGGCGATCCGGTGTGCAGCACGAGGTCTGCGCCGGGCAACGCAACCGCTCCGACCGTGGGACGCCCGTGCACGGCGAGCGCGACGTGAACCGCCCAGTCCGCCCGCGGCGGCTCGCCGTACTCGCGCGTCCCGTCAAGCGGATCGATGATCCAGACACGATCACGGGTGAGGCGGACGGCGTCGTCCGCCGCTTCCTCGGACAGGACGGCGTCGTCGGGACGTGCTTCGGCCAGCAGGCGCAGCAGCAGCTCGTTCGAGCGCCGGTCCCCCACGGCGCCACCCTGCGCGCGGATGTCGAGCAGGAGAGCCCCGGCCCGGGACGCGAGCGTGGCGGCGAGGGTGTGGTCGTCCATGACGTCGGCGGTGGGGAGGTCGGCGGTCGCGTGCGCCATCAGAAGTGCTCCTCCTCCTTATTCCTTCGCCATCGGGCTTTTCCTTCACCATCGGGCCGGACGAGTCGTAGTCGATCACCCGACCCTGGCGCTCCGAGCTGGTCAGCGGGTAGCAGCCCAGCGTCCGGAAGCGGACCCGCTTCAGTAATGTGCTGATCACATGCTTAGCATCGTGCCGCCGACCGGTCAAGCGCGCACGCAACGTCAGCAAGCGCCCCCGCTGGACGCGGCGAAGACGGGCCTCAAACCCGCCCTCGTGCGCTACTACTTCCGCACGATGGACGATCTGTTCCTGGCCGTGTTCCGACGCGGCGCGCAGGCGAAGCTTAGAGCGCCCGACAACAAAACAGACTCTTAGCGGTCGGCGCCGGACGTTCGTCCAACGAGGGGTCCCCGGCCAACGCGAAGCGGTGGACGGGGTACGTGCCGGCGCCAGGCGGCGCCTCGCGACGCATCCACCCCAACCCCACTCCTTGATCCGCATTCCATGCGGTGCGACGAGTGGAAGGAAGACGTCAGAAGGCGCCAGTTTTCGGGCGGAAAATGTATGCCAACCATCCACTCGTGCCGGGCCGGC
This sequence comes from Protofrankia sp. Cas3, assembly GCF_963555955.1. Lineage (NCBI taxonomy): Bacteria > Bacillati > Actinomycetota > Actinomycetes > Frankiales > Frankiaceae > Protofrankia > Protofrankia sp. Cas3. The sequence continues at coordinate 16,691 of NZ_CAUVXP010000008.1, read as the reverse complement.
CACCCACCAAGGTGTTGCTGCCACCGCGGCCACACATCCGCGCGGCCACCCGCCGGCCCACGCTCGCCGACCTGCACATCCGGCACGCGTCCGCGCCCCGCCCGCTACCCGAACTTGTAACGGTTTCCATTATCAGCTAGATTTGGTGAAAATGGATCCCGGTACGGATAGTGCATCCGGTTGACAGCAAGCAAGGAGATCATGGTCATGGAAGGTGCGGCTGCGGTACCGCGTCGGTGGACCCTGCGCCTGGGCGTGGTGGCCGCATGTGCGGTGGTGGGGGCCGTCGCGGCATGCGGGACATCCTCGCCGGGTGGTACCGGGGACAGCGCCGCCGGTGGCAGTGCCGCTGGTAGGAAGATTACGGTTGTGGCGGCCGAGAACTTCTGGGGCAGCATCGCCGCTCAGCTCGGCGGTGCCCGGGTGACGGTCACCAGCATCATCGACAACCCGGACGCCGATCCGCATGACTACGAGCCGACGCCTGCCGACGGCCGGGCGATCGCCGATGCGCGGCTGTTCATCGACAACGGTGTCGGCTACGACCCGTGGGCGGCCAAACTGGTGGCGGCCAACCCGACAGATGGACGGACGGTACTGACCGTCGGTGACCTGGTCGGTGCGACGGACGGGGACAACCCGCACCGCTGGTACAACCCGGGGGACGTCGCCAAGGTGATCGACACGGTCACCGCGGACTACAAGAAGATCGACCCGGCGGACGCGGGCTACTTCGACCAACAGCGGACGTCCTTCACCGCCACTACGCTGAAGCCGTACACCGACGTCATTGCGACGATCAGGACGACCTACGGCGGGACACCGGTCGGCGCGTCGGAGAGCATCTTCGCGATGCTGACCCCCGCCCTCGGACTGGACCTGCTGACCCCACCGGCGTTCCTGCGCGCGATCTCGGAGGGCACCGATCCGACCGCCACGGACAAGGCCACCATCGACGACCAGATCAAGGGCAAGAAGATCAAAGTTTACGTGTACAACAGCCAGAACGCGACCCCGGACGTCCAACGTCAGGTCGAAGAGGCGAAGGCGGCCGGTATCCCGGTGACCACCATCACCGAGACGCTCACCCCAGCCGGCACGTCCTTCCAGGACTGGCAGGTCGCCCAGCTGGAAGGCCTGCGTGCCGCGCTGGCCCAGGCCACCGGAAAATGACAGGAACGGCGACGGCGGTGTTCCGGGACGCCGCGGTCCGCCTCGGTGGGCGGGTGGTGTGGAGCGGCGTCAACGTCGAGGCGGCGGCCGGGGAGTTCGTCGCGATCCTCGGCCCCAACGGTGTGGGCAAGTCCACCCTGCTCAAGGCGACGCTCGGGCTGCTGCCGCTGTCCGCGGGGCAGGCGGTGGTACTGGGCCGGCCACCCGGGCAGGCCCAGGCCGAGATCGGGTACCTGCCGCAGCGGCGCAGCTTCGATCCGTCGGTGCGGATCCGCGGGCTGGACGTGGTCCGCCTCGGGTTGGACGGCCACCGGTGGGGCCTGCCCGTGCCCGGCGGACGTCGCGGCCGGGCAGCCAGGGGACGGGTCGCCGAGCTGGTCGAGTTGGTCGGCGCCGCCGGCTACGCCCACCAGCCGATCGGGCGGCTGTCCGGCGGGGAGCAGCAGCGACTGCTGATCGCTCAGGCGCTCGCACGCAGGCCCCGGCTCCTGCTTCTCGATGAGCCGCTGGACAGCCTTGACCTGTACAACGCCGGTGCGGTCGCGGCCCTCATCCGCGACATCTGCCAGACGGGGGTGACAGTGCTGATGGTCGCCCACGACGTCAACCCGATTCTCTCCAGTCTTGACCGGGTCATCTACCTCGCCGGTGGCGGTTCGGTGTCGGGAACACCCACTGACGTGATCACCAGTGGGACGTTGAGCCGGCTCTACCACACCCCCATCGAGGTGCTGACCACCTCGGATGGACGGCTCGTGGTCGTCGGCCAGCCCGAAGCGCCCGCGGTGCATGTCGACCGCCACAGTGGGACCGGCCGGATATGATCGTCGCCGCAACGACTGAGGCCGGCCTCTCGTGGGACCTGGCCGATGACATCCGGGCGATGTTCGCCTATCCGTTCATGGTGAACGCGTTCCGGGCCGGAACCGTCGTGGCGGTGACCGCCGGGGTGATCGGCTGGTTCATGATCCTGCGCCGTCAGACGTTCGCCGGCCACGCCCTGGCCATGGCCGGCTTTCCAGGTGCGGCCGGGGCGATCTGGCTCGGCGTCGGCGCGACCTACGGCTATTTCGCCTTCTGCCTCACCGCGGCGCTGGCCGTCGCGGCCATCCCGGCGGCGGGCGGGGGCGGGGGCAGCGCCGGGGGCAGCGCCGGGCGGTCCGAGGAGTCGGCCGCCGTCGGCACCGTCCAGGCGTTCGCCCTCGCCTGCGGGTTCCTGTTCGTCAGCCTCTACCAGGGATTCCTCGGTGGGGTGAACGCACTGCTGTTCGGCAGCTTTCTGGGTATCACCGGCGGGATGGTCCGCACCCTGGCCGTGCTCGCCCTCGTCGTCCTGGTCGTGCTGGCGGTCATCGGGCGTCCGTTGCTGTTCGCTTCGCTCGACCCGGCGGTGGCCACTGCCGCCGGGGTGCCGGTGCGGGGCCTGTCGACGGCATTCCTGATCCTGCTCGGGACCGCCACCGCCGAGGTCAGCCAGATCACCGGCACCCTGCTGGTCTTCACCCTGCTGGTGATCCCGGCCGCGACCGCGCAGGTCCTCACCGCCCGGCCGGTGCTCAGCCTGACCCTCACCGTGCTCCTCGGGGTGCTGGTCACCTGGGCCGGGCTGACGGTGGCCTACTACTCGCCGTATCCGATCGGCTTTTTCATCACCAGTTTCTCCTTCGGTCTGTACCTCCTCGCCCGCCTGGCCGTCGGTGTCCACGACATGCTCGGCCGGGCCGCCCGCGGCCCCCGGACGGCGGGAGCACCGGCATGATCACGATGTTCGACCATCCGTTCATCCAGCATGCCTTCCTCGCCGGCACAGGGATCGCCGCGGCGGCGGGCCTCGTCGGCTACTTCCTGGTCCTGCGCGCGCAGGTGTTCACCGGTGACGCGCTGTCCCACGTGGCGTTCACCGGTGCGCTCGCCGCCCTGGCCACCGGCATCGACGCCCGCGTCGGCCTGTTCGCCGCCACCATCGCCGTCGGATGCGTACTCGGGGTGCTGGGCCGCCGTGGCCGGGCCGACGACGTCGTCATCGGCAGCGTGTTCGCCTGGGTACTCGGGCTCGGGGTGCTCTTCCTCACCCTGTACACGACCCGGCGCAGCACCGGCAACGGCACCGCCGGAGTGACCATCCTGTTCGGCTCGATCTTCGGGTTAGCGCCGTCCCACGCCTGGGAGGCGGCCGTGGTCGGGGCGGCCATCTGCGTCGCCACGGTCGCGATCGGACGTCCGCTGCTGTTCGCGAGCCTGGACGAGGCGGTCGCCACCGCCCAGGGTGTTCCCGTCCGCCTCCTCGGCATCGGCTTCCTCGGCCTCGTCGGGGCGACCACGGCCGAGGCGACCCAGGCCGTCGGCGCACTGCTGCTACTCGGCCTGCTCGCCGCGCCCGCCGGCGCGGCCCACCGGCTCACCACCCGCCCCTACCACGGAATGTGGATCTCCGTCGGGCTCGCGGTCGCGGTGACGTGGGCCGGGCTGACGATGAGCTACCTCGCACCGCGGGTCCCGCCGAGCTTCGCCATCATCGCCGTCGCCACCGCCGTCTACACCGCCACCCTGGGCGTCACCTCGCTGACCGCACGCCGAGCGCACACGCTGCACCCGGACCCACCGCCGGCGGCTGGCGTTCCCTCCCGCCAGGCGACGTTCAGCAGTTGACGAACCCGGGCTGCTGGTTGAGGACCTGGCTCTCCGCGGAGACGAAGCGACGGTACTGCTCGCCGCCCACCGCAGCCGGGCGGAACGCGGCCAGCCGGTGGCAGTTCTGGAATGCCAACGCCACCCCGAACCGCCGCTCCAGCGAGCTGCGGATCGCGGTACTTGCCATCGCCCGCAGCAACTGCCCCCGCGCTGCGTCGTCCGGTGGCGGCACCAGGTTGTCCGCGAAGTCGCGCCCGGCGGCCGGCAGCTCACCCGCGAGCCGTTCGACCAGCCCGTAGGCGTAGGGCAGCGACTCGCGCACACACGCCAGGAACGCCTCCTGGTCGACATGGCCGGCTTCGGCTTGGACGAGCAGATCCGGGGACACGGTCAAGGACATGACTGATCCTCCTGTCGCAGCGACACGCTGGAACATCGACTATTTCCGATTTGACAACCATTGTCAATATGGGCTGCAGTCGCGTGTTCATCCGGCCGGGCCCACCATGATGGGCTTAGAGCGACCGGCAACAGGGGACGCGGCGTCGCGGGGCTGGGGCACGCACCTCGCGTCATCGCTCCCCGTCCATCGCTCCCCGTCCATCGCTCCCCGTCCATCGCTCCCCGTCCATCGCTGCGCGATGCACGGGTACCCCGGCTCCGTCGGTCGACACCCAACACCTCCGGTGCCTCCCTCCTCGCACCTCGCGATGCACGCACCCCAGCCCCGCTCCTTCATCCACGCCCCTGTTGCCGGGCGCTCTAACGATGTGAATCTGGTGCTACTGGAGCAGCACGAGATTCACATCCTTAGCGCGTGATCCGCACCGCGTGATCCGCAGTAAGGATCTGGCAGCGGCAGGTGGCGAACGGCGCATCGGTGTCGAGCGTTTCCCATCCGATCGTCCCGTTGATGGAGTCGGTGAGTTCAGCCGCCAGCCGCTCCTGCATTCTCGGATCGAGGAAGAGCTGCAGGTGGGTGCAGTACTCGACGACATCGGCAAGATCGTCCCGGCAGTCGTCGAGGTAGCACCGGTCGGCTCGCCACGGCTTGAGCGGACTGTCCGGACGACGCGCGGCACGCATGTACGCTCCGTCCGGGTCGTCAAGGTCGCCGACGAACATCTGCAGCTGAAAAGCTTCAGCCAGGGCCTTTCGCAGGGCCGGTTCGGCGATGGTTCGGCAGGCCGCGCCCATGGACAGGTAGCCGCTGGTCTCATCGAATACCAGCGCACCGATGACGATCATTCCGAATTCGTTGGGGAATTCGATGAAACGGGTCGTCAGGCTGCTCTGCTCCCCCGTGCCCAGCTGTGCCAGCCACGGTGGTGGGATCACTTCTCGCAGCGGCCGGCGGCCAGCCCGGAGCTGAGGACCGGATTGAGGAACAGCACGCCGCGCACGGGTGCCTGATGCGCGTACGACACCCAGACGAGGTTCGCCGGCACCCACACGACGGCTCCGGTGAGCAGCTGGGTGCCGGGTACCCACTCCAGTTCGAGATCTTCGCTGAATGCGACGAACGGGAAACGCGGCGAGCCGTACTGCGCGGGGGAGAACAACACCACCGAGCGTGGATCGAGGACCTGACAGTCGGACGCGGTGAGCTCGGCGAAGGTCGCGCGGCGCAACCCGGCCGGAATCAGGTTGCCGCAGTACCGCTCGACAGCTTCTCCCACGGCGGGCCCAAGGGCCGCATCCTCGTCCAGGAGCGCGTATCCGGGCCCGGCGAAGTCCGCTGGCCCAGGCGGAGAACCTCGTGGTGTCAGAAAGCACAGCAGTGACCATGAAGAATTCGGATGGCAGCGTGGGCGGGATAGTATTTCTCTCGATCCGGCGGATGATACCCGTTCTCGGGTCGAGAATCGCGGAGAGATTCATCGGCACGTCCTACACGTGGGGAATCGGGTACGGGTACAACGTGTCCTCGGTCAGGTTCTCGGTGACCCAGCCCAGCTCGGTGGGCACGGTGTAAAGCCGGTCGCCGCCGAGATACGGAAAGGCAGCGGGAGGGTTGCAGTAGAGCCCTGGGACGATCACTCGCACCACCGCCAGACCGGCGGCCCGCACGTCGGATGTGGTCACGTCCACCGACACGGCCCGTAGGTTCCGCTTCGCCAGGATGTCCAGGTAGTGCTGGCGGGCCCGGCTCTCCTGCACCGCGGAGATGTCCGTGAGCCGTACCGGCCGTGTCCGGTGCCGTCATCCGGGGCCATGTTGTACCGAGCGAGGAGATCGGCGGCGTCGACAACGGTCTGGGGGCGTGTTTCACTCGCCCACCAGATGGTGTTCGCGTCGCGTTCGAAGAGTTCTGTTCCATCACGATGGCGGACTTCACCAGCACGCCGTGGCGGCCGGCGTTGGCGATCGCGCACAGCAACGGCGGCATGGTCGCCAGCACCACCGCACACGGCGACGCGACAATCATGAACGTCATCGCCCGCAGCAGCGTCGGCCGCAACGCCGCGTCGAGCACCAACGGCACAACGAGCAGGACGACGGTGGCGCCCACCACACCGGCGGCGAACCACCAGCTGACAGCGGCGATCAGGGGGCGTGGAGTGTGGTCAGGGGGTGGCCGTCGGTCTGCCGCGGCGTGCCATCCACGGCAGGAGCCGCCAGAGTCTGCCCGCCAGCACTGTTCCCACCAGCAACAGGACATAGGTAATCGGGGTCCACGCACCGCCGACCTGACTGCCATTGCCCTCGGCGAAGGTGTACGTGACCGCGCTTTGCAGGTAGCCGATGCCACCCCAGGTGAACGTTCCGGTCGCGTGCGGGTCCGTCGCCGTGATGGCCTGCTGGTAGGCCGAGGCGGCTTCGCCGAAGAAAAAATTGATCACCAGCGGAAAGAAAGTGCAGAAGTAGGCGGCGGCTATCCAGGAGTGCCGGGGGCCCTCACCGAGCTCGGCGGTCAGATATTCCTCGGCCAGGTGGCTGGTACTGCCCAGCCGTCGCAGTGCCGCGGTGGTTCCGACGTCCCGGGCGGCCGCGAGGAGGTTGGTGCGTACCTCGCGCCGAGTGCCTATCCGCGACGACCGTGGCAGGTCGTAGATCTGCTGGTCCAGCGTCCACACAAAACGTTCGATGCGCAGCCGGTCGATCCACGTGACGGAGTGCGGCATGTCGTGTCCTCATTTCGGTGTCGACGATGCAGGGGGGGCTAGGGGGCGGGTGAGGACGGCATTGACGATCGCCGTATGCCGGGTCCAGGTCGCCGTCCCGCTCGCCAGAGCCTCGTAGCCGGCTGGTGTCGGCCGGTAGTACTTGCGGGCAGGACCGCTGGAGGACGACACCAGCCGGGCGGCCACCCGCCCCTCGCGTTCCAGCCGGGCCAGCGCCGGGTAGACGGTGCCTTCCAGCACGTCGGTGAGGCCGACCCCTTGCAGCCGTTGCACCACCTCGTACCCGTAGGACTCCCGCTCGGCCAGCAGGTGCAGCAGTAGCAGGGACAGGACGCCCTTGAGCAGTTGCGGGTCATGGGTGAACGTCACGCTTCTAGATTCTGCCTAGTACCTGGCAAAATCAAGTAGATACGCCGCCGCCCGTCGGACCGAGAC
>NZ_CAUVXP010000008.1:7970-8895 GCF_963555955.1 Protofrankia sp. Cas3 | reverse complement strand
TAGACGGCCGAGGAGCGGCCGGCACCGACGCCGAGTCCGAGCGTGTCGAGCGCCGAAAAGCCGACCTGTTCCGGATCTATCGCCGGGCGCTCTTATTGGAGGGGGTTGATCCATTTCAGATTGGGAAACCTGGCGAAGTCGGTATCGTTGGAATGCATTTCGCCCTGGTGCTCGATGGCATAGGCGGCCAGTTGGACATCGGTGGTCAGATTTCCCGCGGTGCCGATCTCTCTGAGGAGCTCGAGTGCGATGCGCAGGTGTTCAGGACCTGGCACGAGAAGGTCGATGTTGGGTTGCTCGAGCCAGCCGTGCACGTATTCGACGGCGTCATTAACAGCCAGGGGTGACTGGAGTACCCGAGCATTTGTGGCAATCCGCAGGAAGCCGAACACAGCGGGCTGGGTCAGGCCGACACGGGCGGGACTGTTGATTGTTTGTTCCCACCACGCGTGCGCGCGAGGGTGTTGCGGGAAGCCGGAGATCACCGCGTAGAGCAGCAGGTTGACGTCAGGAACGATCATGAGCCGTGCGGTGCGTTGTCGAGGATCGCCTCGTCTTCCAGCTCGTCGGCCAGCCCGTTGAACCCGGATGGATCGAAGCCCGGCCGCACAGCCGACTCATGCGGCGTCAGGTGGTACGGCTCTTGCCGAGCGACGCGTAGCGCCAAGGCGCGTCGCAGTGCGTCGTTGACGATCTGCTTCATCGGGCGATGTTCGCGATGGACAGCCTCCTCGACCAGCCGAGCAACATCATCATCGAGAGTCAAGGTGGTCCGCATGTAAGGCATCATGATGTCTTCAACTTGATGCGTCAAGATGCTTCCATGCTCCTGCGAGGTTCCAGAATCCCGATTCGGAGGTAAATTGCGCTTTTATCCGCTGCGAGACCGACCATCCGATGACCGTGCGCGCCGGTCAGGCCCGGT
>NZ_CAUVXP010000008.1:0-7348 GCF_963555955.1 Protofrankia sp. Cas3 | reverse complement strand
CCGGCGGTCGAACCGGTGCAGCGGCGCAGTGTCAAGGGGTGCGGCGTAGCCGATACCGGAGCGGTCCCACTTCCGTGGACGGCAAACCTGAGGTTCACCGGCTGTAGAGCGCCCGGCAATAGGTACCGTCCGGCCCGGATCCCGTCTTCTTGGGCTCGCTGCCATTGGAGTTCCCGGTGTAACGCAGGCAGATCGCGATCTTCCGGCTGCTGTCACCGATGATCGTGATGCCGGATGGTACAGCTGCCCTTGCAGTGGATGCCGTCGCCGGCCGGAGCACCGATCACGACGTTCTGGATGGTGCCGCCGTTGGCCACCACGAACATCGCAGGCTGGTGCTCGTTCTGGCTGCCGTCACCGATGCCGTAGTAGCGGCGCATGCCGCCGTCGAAGGTCCCGTTCACCTTGAACGGTGGACGTAACTCGCACGTTGCCCTTCGGAGTGGGCCACGTTCCCGTCGACCCCGAACTCGCCGCGCTGGCGGAACTGATCCCGGCGCCGACCAGGACCGCGCCACCCACGAGTCCGGCCAGGACGACACACGCCAGTGCCAGTAGCCTCCGAGCGCGCAGCGCTCCGCCGAACGGGCCGGCTAATCGAAGGCTATGACCCCCGCCAGGAATCGCTCCGGGATCTGAGCCTACGGCAGCACGCAAAAACCATGATCGAATTGTTTTTGGCGTTCTGGATGGTCGGCTGTGCCGAGGGTTCCGAGACATGAACTGTCCTTCCCGCGGCCGAGCTGGTCGCAGGGTCGTCGCAAGCAAGCGGAGATATGCGGAGAGGTGACATGACGAGGACGCACGACCGGGGGTCCAAGACGGGCATTCTGGTCCGGGACAGCTTCGGACGGACCCGAGAATCAGCACAACAGGAGGATGAGCCGGATGCCCGAACAGCAGCGGAGGTTCCGGGACGATGATGTGTGCTGAGGGCTCTGACAGTGCCCACGACCTCGGGGCGACCGCGCTTGCGCCGGACACCGTCGGCCTGTTGGCAGGCCTGACGACGACTCGGGCGATCCGCCGCTACCGCGACGAACCGATTCCCCCCGATGCGCTGCGCGCCATCCTCTTCGCCGCCACCCGGGCTCCCAGCGGCTCCAACCGGCAACCATTCCGTTTCCTCGTCCTGACAGACGGCCCAAAGGCCCGGGCGGCGAAGAAACTGATCGGCGACGGCGCCCGGCGAGCCTGGGGCGCCAAACGCGAAACGGACCGTTACAACACCGGATCCGGAGCAGTGGAGGACTCCCCCAAGGCCCGCATGGCACGGACGATGCAGCAGTTCGTCGACGAATTCGAACGGGTGCCCGTGTTGATCCTGCCGTGTCTGGTCCGCTATCGCGAACCGACTCTCAACGAGGGCGCATCGGTGTACCCGGCGTGCCAGAACCTGCTGCTCGCGGCCCGCGCTCTCGGGTACGGCGGCGCCTTCACCGGCTGGAACGTTGTCGTCGACACGGAACTGCGGGAGCTGCTCGGCATTCCTGCGGGCACGTCCATCGCCGGCACCATCACCATGGGTAAGCCTGCCGGCCGCCACGGTCCGGTGCGTCGGCGGCCGATGTCGGAGCTCGTATACGAGGAGAGGTGGGGAGAGCCTGCGGACTGGGCCGTCGACCCACCCGGCACCGCGTTCACCTCCGCCGGGCCGCCGCAGCCCCGGGCCGCCGCGCCCGTATTGCCGGGCGCTCAAAGCTGTCGGACCTGGCCGCCTTCGACCACGACCGGGTGCGGGTGGAGTTGCTCGACGCCGCTGACCCCGCTGACCCCGCTGACAGTGACACGCCGGGCGACGTCACCACCAAGCAGTTTCCGACCTGGGGCGACGCCTCGGACCTGATCGACATCCTGAATGTGCGGCCGGAGGGCGAACGTCGCTACGTCAGCATCACGCTCGCCGACCACCAGCGACCCGTCGTCGAGGGTAGCCAGATGCTCGGTCAGGCCATCGTCGCGGCCGGGCGCCATACGGTCGGGCGGCGGGTGGCCGGGCGGCGGGTGGTATCCGCTCATATGGAATTTTATCGGGCCGCTGATGCGCGCGAGCCACTCGAGTTCGAGCTGGACGAGCTCAGCTCCGGGCGAAGCTTCACAGCGCTGGCCGTGCACGTGAGCCAAGGCGGGCGACGCAGGGCTGGCGGTACCCTGCTGCTCGACGTCACCGCACCGGACGGGACATCCGGATAGTCGACGGAGCGTACACGAACGATCCGCAGGCGCCGGTGGGTCCACCGGTCATCGACACGTGGGTCCGCTTCCGGGCGGTACCGGACGATCCGTGTCTGCACGCCGGGCTGCTGGCACAGTTCACCGGGCACATCTCGATAGGCGCGGCGCTCCGCCCGCACGAAGGAATCAGCCAGTACCACGCACATCGCACCCTTTCAATGGGAATCAACGCCATCGGCATCTCCTTTCACACCGACGTCCGGGCGGACCGCTGGATGCGCTACCACCACCTCTCGACCTTTGCCGGCGATGGCATGACCCATTCCGAGTGCAGGGTGTACAACGAGACAGACGAGCTGCTCGCCTCATTCACCGTCGACGCCATGGTGCGGGGTTTTGCCGGGGACGGCCGCGCTGTGAGCCTGACGACCGGGCGGGGCCCGCTCGCCGCCAATCCCGCTGGGTATTTCAGCGCCCCGCTACCCAGCCCCCTCATGTACGTCGAGCCATTCCGCCGCCGCGTTCGCGGCCGCGAAGCAGGCCGCACATTGATCGACAGTGACCGGGTGCTGCTGGTCCATCGGCAGGGACAGCCCCCGACCTACGCATTCCCGGCGGAAGACGTCCCGGCGGAAGACGTCCTGGCTGGGAAGGCCGAACCCGAACCCGCCGCTGTCGGCTACGTACGAGTGCCCTGGGATGCCGTCGCCGAGTGGTACGAAGAAGAGGAACGGATGTTCGGGCATCCGAGGAATCCCTACCACCGGGTCGACTGCATCCGCGCGAGCAGGCGGCTGCGCGTCGAGGTCGCGGACGCGGCGCTGGTGGACACGGCCGACACCGTCGGGTTGTACGAGACCGCGCTCGAGCCTCGCCTCTATGTGCGCCGCGATCAGGTACAGATGGGTCTCCTGCGCCCGAGCACGACGACCACCTACTGCCCCTACAAGGGAACCGCGTCCTACTGGACGGCCGTGATCGGGGACATCGTCGTCGAGGACGTCGCCTGGTCCTACGACGACCCGCTGCCTGAATCCCTTCCGATCGCCGGCCTCCTGAGCTTCGACGGCGCCCGAGCGGCGGTCATCCATGACCTGCCACCGGCGACGCACGTTCGCTGACCACCAGGGTCTATCCGATCGAACGATCCCGGTCAGTAACGATCCCGGTCAGTTGAGAACGACCGTGATTTCCGGTGTGGTGGCCGCGCGGACGTCGTCCACGGTTACCCCGGGTGCGGTCTCCCGCAGGATCAGACCGACGCCGGGCTCGACGTCGATCACCGCCAGATCGGTGATGATGCGGTGCACACAGGCCTGGCCGGTCAACGGCAGCGTGCACTCGTCGAGGATCTTGTGGCTGCCGTCCCGAGCCACGTGTTCCATCATCACGATGACGTGCCTGGCGCCGTGGACCAGGTCCATCGCGCCGCCCATACCCTTCACCATCTTTCCGGGGATCATCCAGTTGGCCAGATCGCCGGCGGCGGACACCTGCATGGCGCCGAGCACCGCGACGTCGACGTGCCCTCCGCGGATCATCCCGAACGATGCCGCGGAGTCGAAGAACGACGCCCCCGGCAGCACCGTGACCGTCTCCTTACCCGCATTGATCAGGTCCGGGTCGATGGCATCCTCAGTCGGGTAGGGCCCCACACCGAGAATCCCGTTCTCGCTGTGCAGGACGACCGTGACACCGGCCGGGAGATAGTTCGGTACCAGCGTCGGTAGGCCGATACCCAGATTGACGTACTGCCCGTCGGCAAGCTCCCGTGCCACCCGTGCGGCGAGCTCTACCCGCGTCAGTGCCATTCTTCCCGTCCCCCCGTCGCAGCATTCACGCGCCGCGGCGCGGGGGCCCCCGCGCTCACTGCGTCACCGTCCTCTTCTCAATCTGCTTCTCGCGGTGGGGGACACAGACGACGTGCTGCACGAAGATGCCAGGCGTGTGGATCCCGGCCGGGTCCAGCTCACCCGGTTCGACGAGCTCCTCCACCTCGGCGATCGTCACCGTGCCCGCGGCGGCACACAACGGATTGAAGTTCGCAGCGCTTGCCCGGTAGACGAGGTTTCCGTGCCGGTCGCCCTTCCACGCATGGACCAACGCGAAATCACAGACGATCGCCCGCTCCAGCACATAGCGGACCCCGTCGAACTCCCGAATCTCTTTCGGCGGCGAGGCAAGCGCGACGCCACCGGCCCGGTCATACCGCAACGGCAGACCGCCGTCGGCGACCTGGGTTCCCACTCCTGCTGGGGTGTAGAAAGCCGGGATCCCCGCCCCGCCGGCCCGCAGCCGCTCAGCCAGCGTCCCCTGTGGAACGAGTTCGACCTCCAGCTCCCCGCCGAGGAACTGCCGCTCGAACTCCTTGTTCTCACCGACATAGGACCCGGTCGTGCGACGGATGCGGCCGGCTCGCAAAAGAACCCCCAGCCCCCAGCGGTCGACCCCACAGTTGTTGCTGACCGTCTCAAGATTGGTGATGCCCGCATTCATCAATGCCTCGATCAGCGTGCTCGGGACGCCACACAGCCCGAACCCGCCCACCGCCAAAGATGCTCCGTCGCCGATGCCGGAAACCGCCTTGGCCGCACTCGCAACCACTTTGTCCACCGTTCGCGCACCCCTCCTCACACCACGGTTATGATCACGACCACTTCCCGGCAGACCTGAGTTGCCATCTGTTGCCGGGCGCTCTTAGTCAGGCAGTCAGGCATTAGTCACTACGTGATGGTGAGAAGCACGGATGTTGTTCATGATACACATCAGTCGCTCCAAGAGCGCCCGACAGTAGGGGCATGGATCAAGGAACGGGGCCGGGGTGCGTGCATCGCGAGGTGCGAGGAGGGAGGCACCGGAGGTGTTGGGTGTCGACCGACGGAGCCGGGGTACCCGTGCATCGCGCAACGATGGATGGGGAACGATGATGGGAGGTGCCTGCCCCGGCCCTGCATCTCGGTGCAGAACAGCTTGACCTTCGCCGCGTCGGCCGACGTCAGCTCGCCGACGGCATGCTCGGTCAGTGCCCGGTCCAACAGCGACAGCCCGGCGTGGCGCTGGGTCGGATCGGTCTTGACCGCGGTGACGAACAGGTCCGCGTTCAACCCGCCGGTGATGAAGGTCTTCGAGCCGTTGACGAGGTAGTGGTCGCCCTCACGGCGGGCGGCGGGCGGTGGCCGTGGCCAGATCGCTCACTGCGCCGCGCTCATCGCCGCGCGCATCCGGGGGCGGTTCGCTTCACGTTTTTGGTCCGGTTCGACCAGCCGGTGGCTGCGGGAGCGGACTGCGATGTCGTGGCCTTCGGCCCGCTTGCGTAGTGCCCCCACCGTGGCCTGCTCACGCGGCACATGGGTAAAGGGCTCGAAGGAGGGCGGGTTCAAACGGTCAACACCGACGGCGGTTTGATTGCCAACGGTGAACCCATCGGGGCGTCGGGCCTGCGTCAGATCCACGAGTTGGTCCTGCAGCTGTGAGGGAATGCGGGCGATCGGCAGGTACCAGGAAACCCGCGGGTGGGTTACGATCAACTCTACGGCGCACCCGGCACAGCTGGCGTGTCGATTCTGACTACCTGATGCTCGGATTACCTGACGGCTCTGACTACCTGTCGCCCCACGTCGTGGGTCTCGCAGGTCACGGGCGTGCCGTTCCTCGTTGATCTCACCGTCTCGCCATAATGGATCTTCCGGCGGGCGGTTCCCGGATCGAACGCCGGAATGGCAACGACCCAGGGTCGGTGCTCCCACAGCAACCCCGGGTCCTGATCCCCATCCCTGCGGACACAGGAGAATGAAAATCGACAGCTGCCGTCTATAAAACAGAATTATGATCTCCGTTGAAACGGAAGATCACAGCTGTTTTCTTACTTCCAGACGGGGGAAGACCGGTAGCGGATCGGCAACGGTCGGGCCATTGTTGCCGCACTGGTGGACGATGCGGTGAGCAGCTTCAGGAAGGAAGGGTTCCAGCTGCGTCGCCAACACTCGGCATGTTTCAACGAGTTCGCCAAGCGCTGCATCAAGCGGTTGCGATGATGCGCCATCCTTGCGTTCGGCTTTCGCCAGAGTCCATGGTGCGACGGCTTCGACGTAGCGATTTCCATGATCGCCGAGGCGTATGATTGTTTCGGTGGCGCGACGAAAGTCAAAGGAGGCCAGAGCCTCGTTGATATTTTCGCCGGCCTCGGCGCGAGCGGCTCTCAGATCTGCCGCCTCAAGATTGTCTGCTGCGATCGAAGGTATCACACCGTCGCGGTAGCGTCGGACCATGGAAACGGTGCGGTTGACCAGATTACCTATGTTGTTGGCAAGGTCTTCATTGGCCCTGGTGACGAGGCGGGCGGCGGTGTAGTCGGTGTCTCCTGTGCGGGCGACGTCTCGTAGCATCCACCAGCGCAACGCATCGGTGCCATATTGCGCGACGATGTCGGCGGGGTCCTCGGCGTTGCCGGCAGACTTACTGATTTTCTCGCCATTGGCAGTCAAGTACTCGTGTACAAGGATGGTGTCGGGCAGGCGAATGCCGGCAGAAATCAGCATGGCGGGCCAGTAGACCGCATGAAAGCGAATTATGCCCTTACCGATGACGTGAACACGCCGATCGGCATCGGTCCACCAGTGACGGAACGTGTCATCATCGGTACCGTAGCCTGGTGCGGTGATGTAGTTGGCAAGTGCGTCGTACCAGACATAAATAACCTGGTCCGGGTCGCCGGGTACGGGGATTCCCCAACCGCGTGCACGGGTCATACTGCGGGAAACGCTGAAGTCCTCCAGCCCAGCCTCGACAAAAGACAGAACCTCGCGCTTACGGGACGCCGGCTCGATGTGGAGCGTATCATCGGAAATAAGCCTGACAAGTTGTTCCTGGTAGCGACTCAGTCGGAAAAACCAGTTATTCTCCTCAACCATCTCTGGAATGATGCCGTGCTCAGGGCATCGGCCGTCGGCGAGTTCGTCCGGCGAATAGAATAGTTCACATCCGACGCAGTACAAACCGGCGTAGCTTTTACGGTAGAAATCACCGCGCTCTGCGCAGGCTGCCCACAGCTTGTTCACGCCTGGGCGGTGCCGTGGATCGGAACTTGTCTTGATGAAGTCGTCATATGAGAGGTTCAGGGACTCGCGAAGGGAGGCGAAACGCGCGGCGACCTTATCGACGTATTCCTGTGGAG
>NZ_CAUVXP010000007.1:0-73063 GCF_963555955.1 Protofrankia sp. Cas3 | reverse complement strand
GCATCTCCGCTGGCAGGTGAGATCTTCCGGGGTACGTCTGCGTACCCGTATCCTGCGGGGGAGTGGACTGAGAGGAGGCCGTGGTGGCGGATGCGAATGTGCGGATTCCGGCGGAGGCGCGGGATCGGCTGGCTCAGGTGGCGGCGGCGGAGGGGTTGTCGTTGCGGGCGTACCTGGCGCGGTTGGCGAGCACGCTGCTGACGCCGGCGGAGCGGGCGGAGCGCGCGGAGCGGGCACGGGCGGTGTTGCGGGAGTGGAGTGGTTACGACCCGACGGAGGAGGAGGCCGCGCAGGCTCGCGCGGAGTTGGATCGTCGGCTGGCGCGGGCGTTGGGGCGGTGAGCGGGGCGCTGCACGTGGTGCTGGATGACACGGCGATGGTCTCGGCTGGCTACGGCAACAGGCTGGCCTCCGAGCTGATTCACCTTGCCCATACCGAGCCGGGGCACTTTCTGTACGCCCCGGCGTGTGCGCTGGTGGAGGCGGATCGGGCCCGGCCGGGTACGGCTGAGCACATCGCCGCGTTGCCTGCGGTGACCATCGTGGAGCTGGACCTGGCGGCCGCGCTCGCGGTGGCCCGCGATACCAGCTGGGCGCCGGCGCACGTCCGCCATGCGGCCGAGCCCACTGCGGAGCGTCCCGAGGGTGCGGTGATCGCGACGGCGGCACCGGATCGGTGGGCGGGCCAGCCGGTCCGCCTCCTGGACCTCAGCCCGCGAGGAACAACGGACCAGCCAGTCACGGGAGGCGGACATCGGTGGAGCGCCGAGGCGTGACCTCTACGGACAGTCACGGTCCACGGCTGAGACCTTGCGAATACATGACAGTCGAATACGCGACTCTGCCAGTCTCAAGCCCCGTGTCCGGGCGCGTCGATGGCCGCTACCGCGAAGCCACAGGCTGTCACGTAGCGGTGGGCGCGGGCCAGCAGGCCGGGGGCTTTCTTGTGCTGGCCGCCGCCATGGCCCAGCAGCGCCAGCGGGCGGCTACCGACGGCCTCGGCGGGTGACCAGAGCACGCCGGGGATGTCGTCGAGGGTGAACAGACGTTCCGAGACACCGTTGGACGTCGTTGTCGAGGTGAAGCGCATAGGTTTCGTTGCCTTTCGGGATGCCTGCGGGCGGAATACCTGCGGGCGCTCCCACGGCCACCTATGTCAGCTGAACCACACAGCCGTGCGGGAGGCGAGCACCCAGCCTGATACAGCGGTAATGGGTCTCACCTCCTCGGTTCGGTCGCGTGCACGGTGATGTTACCAGGCACCAGCAACCGGACCCCGAGCGCCGACGCCCACATCACAGCCGCCGTAGCCGCGGCACGTGCGACGTAGCCGTCTCGACGCGGATGTCAGGTCATGAGCGCCTGCAGAGGATCTCGCCGTGGAGGACGGCGAACCAGCCGTCGGGGGATGCCGCCCAGGTACGCCAGGCGCTCGACATCCGGGCGAGGTCGTCGTCGAGGGCGAGGCCCGATGTCAGCAGCTGGTCGGCTACGGCCGAGGCCACGATGCGTTCGGCCCACATCCCACCCCACCAGGCCCGGTCCGCCGGGGTCGCGAAGCACCAGGTGCTGGCCGTCGCCGTCACGTCGGTGAACCCGGCGGCGCGGGCCCAGGACAGCAGGTGGCGGCCGGCGTCGGGCTCGCCCCCGTTGGCGCGGGTTGCCTGCTGGAACAGGGCGAGCCACTCGTCCAACTCCGGGAGCCGCGGGTACCAGGCGAACGCCGCGCAGTCGCCGTCGCGGGCGGCGACTATCCCGCCGGGCCGGCAGACCCGGCGCATCTCCCGCAGGGCGCCCACCGGGTCGGCCACATGCTGGAGGACCTGATGGGCATGCACGACGTCGACGCTGTCGTTCGGCAGGTCGAGCGCGGTGACGTCCCCGACGATGAAGTCGATGGTGTCCTGGCCGCGGGCGGCGGCTTCGGCCCGCGCGAGGTCCAGGACCTCCTCGCTGACCTCAAGCGCCGTCACCCGTCCCGGAGCGACGCGGGCCGCGAGGTCCGCGGTGATCGTGCCGGGCCCGGCGCCGACGTCGAGCACTGTCATGCCCGGCACCAGCCAGGGGAGTAGGTAGGCCGCCGAGTTCTCGGCGGTGCGCCACCGGTGTGCGCTCAGCACCGACACGTGATGTCCATGCGTGTAGACGTTCGCGGCACCCACCACAGAGACCTCCCACCATACGTCCCATATTATGAGACGGTCATCCCGAATGTTGAGTCGTGTGTGATGGTACGCCTCCCAAGCCGGCGAGAGAAGGCGCCAGCGGCCCACTCGGCGCCGTCCAGCAACCTGCTGCCGCACCGGGTGCCGCGGCCGTATCAGGCTCGCCGCCGGCGTTGTCGTTCACCCTCGGAAGCGGCGGACGATGAGTCCAAGCCCGGTGAGCGTGACCAGGCCCACCACGAGCGACATCCCAATCGCGGTTCGGCTGATGCCAGCGCGGGACAACGCGCTCGCCTTGGCGGGCCTACCCGTGTCCGCGAACGCGATGGTGCCGGTCGCCCGTTGTTTCACCGTGCCGCTCGTCAGGTCGGCTTCGAGGTGCCACGGCCCGCCGGCGAGTGTGCCGGGGAGCTGCGCGGTGACCGTGCCCGCTTCGCCCGGTGCCAGCGTCGTCGTACTGACCGCGTACGGTCCGGCGCGTGCGCCGTCAGGGCCATCGGAAAGGTTCACCGTGCCGCTGATGTCCAGGGCACGACCGCCGGTGTTGTTCACCCCGAGGGTCACGGTGGGCTTGCCATGTTCGTCGCGTGTCGGGACCGCGGTGTCCACCGTGAACTGCGAATGTGGCTCGGCGTCCGGTCCGACATGCAGGTAGATGCGGACGCCAACCCGGTTGACGACGTCGATCTGACCGCCATCGCCTTTGGTGGACAACGAAGCCCACACCATTGCATACCTTTCTCCCGTCGAAGCGCCGGTCGGCACCCGGATGGTCACCTCGACCGGCTCCTTGTCGCCGGGATCCATGTCCACGACGGCGCGATCGAGGGTGATCCAGGAGGTCAACTCGTCGGCGGCGTGCCCCTCCCCAATCCGGAACCTCCCCTGCCCGACCGCCGCGGCACCCACGTAGACCTCGATCGGCGTGCGATCCCGGAGGTCACTGACGAGCAGTACCCGTCGTTTGATGACAGCGCCGGGCGGTAGGTGGTCCACGATCTCGGTCAGCGCGCGGGGGTCCGAGCGGCGGCTGGTCGGCACGTCCAGCAGCGAAATCCCGAAGGTGCCCTTGGCCGGAGCCGGGTCCGGCGTGCTGGCCCGGGCAGGTACACCCAGGCCAGCAAGGAACATCATCGTGACAGCCGCCGATCCAGCCAACCAGCGGGAGGGACTAGAACACCGAATGTGTCACCGTCCCGGTATAGGTGCCCGGGACCGTTCCGGCCGGCACTGTGAACTGGAGCTGCGGGTTCCAGGTCGCGGTGTCGCCGGTGGAAGCGGTGGTGGCGTTGACGACCGGCTGAGGCACGCCGGTGAAGGTAATCGGAGCTGTGGGGGTGCAGGTCGTGGTACCCGTTACCGAGCAGAATGGCACGACGTAGGTGATGCTCGAAGCGGGGATTGTGGCCCCGGCCACGGGATTGGCGAAGTCCGTGGATGACACCTGCGCTGTCCAGCTCCCCGAGCTGGGGGCCTCGCTGCGCCCATCGGTGACCTTGACGGACCCGAACGAGGGAGCGGCACCGACGCCCGGCTGGACGAATCCCAGGTTCACCGGGTCCGGCGCCGTGATGTCCAACGCTCCGCTGAACACGGTGAAAGATGTCGTTGAGTTCACCGATGGGGCGGCCATTGCAGCGGAGGCGGTTACCCCTAGCACTAGCGTGGCTACAGCAGCCACGAGCACGGTTCTCGCAGTACGCACGGATGTTGCTCACTTTCTCTCAATGAGTTGCTTGCACTGGACGCTCGTCCGCCCCGAGGGCCACCAGAGCGCCTGGCATCACTTTATGTGTTCTCTCTCATACGGAGAGTAGTCAGGCTAGGTCTGGCGTGTCGTCGGCCGGCGTCTTGGGCGAGCTGGTCGTGGGGTCGCTGAATTGTTTGGCTTGTTGGATTAGACGAGAGGTTGACTGAACCCGTTGATAATCAACGGTGTTGACGACTCTGCGTTGATCGAATTTGATCTTCAAAAACAACCAAACAACACACCACCGAGGCCTGTCGGCCTCATAGCCCTGTCTGCGTGTCCGGTCCCGGAGCAGCAGGGCCGGGCCCCGCTGGGCGGCTTCCGTCGCCGGCGGTCACGAGCGCGCCGAGCAAGCCTGGGAAAACCGTGTCGATCTCGGCGTGTCGCAGAGCGTTCATCCGAGAGGTGCCCACGTAGTACTGGCGGATGAGCCCGGCCTCGCGCAGCACGCGGAAGTGGTGGGTGGCCGTGGACTTCTCCACCGGAAGGTCGAATGCGCCGCAGTTGATGTCACCGGACGCGGCGTACAGCTGGCAGACGATGCTGCGGCGCACCGGGTCCACCAGAGCCTCGAGAACCTTCTGA
The DNA here is from genome assembly GCF_963555955.1 of Protofrankia sp. Cas3. Classification (NCBI taxonomy): domain Bacteria; kingdom Bacillati; phylum Actinomycetota; class Actinomycetes; order Frankiales; family Frankiaceae; genus Protofrankia; species Protofrankia sp. Cas3. Next base: position 68,564 of record NZ_CAUVXP010000007.1, on the reverse strand, counting down.
AGAGTGATCGCCTGCACGTCGGGGTGGGGTGGAACGCGCTCCTGCCCGCTGGATCGTGCGACGGCCATCAACCAGCGCCTCCTTCTGCTGCCTTCCCTATCATACGAGCCGGATCAAAGTTTGGTGACCATCAAAGTTTGACAATCATCGAACTTATGGGCTTCACTAGGGACGGCCGCCGCGGCGCACGCGCCGGCCCCCCATCCCCGTGTTCGGAAAGGCGATCCATGATGGCCAGGACAGTGCGGTTCCACGACGTCGGCGGCCCGGAGGTACTGAGGCTGGAGGACGTTGAGGTCGGCGAGCCCGGGCCGGGCGAGCTGCGTGTCCGGGTGGACGCGATCGGCCTCAACCGGGCCGAGGTGATGTTCCGGGGTGGCTACTACATCGAGCCGGTCAAGGAGTTTCCCGCCCGGCTGGGTTATGAGGCCGCGGGTGTTGTCGAGGCCGTCGGCGCCGGCGTTGCCGGCTTCGAGATCGGTCAGGCGATCAGTGTCGTACCCGCCTTCTCACAGAACGACTACGGCGTCTACGCCGAGCGGGCCATCGTTCCTGCCTCAGCGGTGCTGCAGCGTCCGGAGGGCGTGGACGCGGTTGTGGGTGCGGCGGTGTGGATGCCCTATGTGACCGCGTACGGGGCCTTGGTGGAGATCGGCGGAATACGGGCCGGTGACACCGTCGTCCTCACCGCGGCCTCCAGCAGTGTGGGGCTTGCCGCCATCCAGGTGGCAAACCGTGTCGGCGCCGTTCCGATCGTCACGACCCGCACGAGCGCCAAGAAGGAGCGGTTGCTCAAGACAGGCGCGGCCGAGGTGATCGCCGTCGAGGAGGAGAACGTCGTGGAGCGGGTACTCTCCGCAACCGGTGGCCGTGGTGCCGAGTTCGTCTTCGATGCGGTTGCTGGCCCTGGTGTGGTCGACCTGGCCAAGGTGCTGGCGCCTGATGGCACTCTGTTCATCTACGGCTTGTTGAGTGGCGAACCCACGCCGTATCCGATGGCGATGATGCCGGCGTTGAACATGCGCACCTACACCCTGTTTGAGATCACTACTGACGAACGGCGGCTGCGCCGTGCCGAGGCGTTCGTGGCCTCTGGTCTGCGAACGGGTGCCTTCCAGCCCGTCGTGGACCGCACCTTCGATCTGGAAGAGATCGTGGCGGCCCACCGATATATGGAATCCAACGCCCAGATCGGCAAGATCGTCGTCACGGTCACGCACTGAGGCGGTCATCTCCGCGGTAGGACTTCAGCAGCAGGGCCAGCAGATACTCATCCCCGTCCGTGGCCTCGGCCGCCCACTCCAGCTCATCGCGAGTAGGCGAGAAGAACAGATGCAGCTCATGCGCGGTGATCAGCCGCTTGGACCGCGGGTACGCGGTCCGCTCGATCGAGGTCACAACCCACCCCGGCCCAGGACGACAACAACATCACCAACGACGCCGGGCCGAACGGGTGACGGCCCAGTGCCGCTCAGGGACTCAAGATCGACACATTACCTCTTTGACGCGTATCTGGGTCACCCCCAGATCGCTTGGAGAAGGATGCAGAGGAGTCGAGGGTTGAGATTGCGCGGTCACGATCGAAGATCGCCGATCTCGGTCGACTTCACCACGCGGGCAATGCGCCAGAGCCCGATCCAACTGTTCGGGAAGACGGACTCGTCGAGCAGCGCGGAATGCACCTGCGGGTCGGGGTCGTCACAGGCGTCGGCGCAGAGGGCGACCTCGTAGCCGATGTCGTACGCCCACCGGGCGGTGGACAGCACCGTCCCCGACGTCGCCACCCCGACGTCGCCACCCCGGCGATGACGACCCGGCCGACGCCGGATGCCTGCAACCGCTCGTGCAGATTGGTGGTGGCGAACGCTCCCATGGTGGTCTTGGCCAGCACGGACTCGTCCCCAACTGGCGCCAGCAACGGGTGGATCTGATCGCGCATCGCCTCGTGGACGACATGGAACACGGGCAGCCCCGCTGCTCGGGCCGACGCCATTGCGTCCGACGCCCGTTCCACGACGGCGCCGTCGTGGCTGAAGTTCTCGACGATGTATGTCGCGAAGTCCAGCGCGAGGAAAGCCGTCCGCGCCTTTGTTGCCTGGCTGGGCACGATCATCAAATCTCCTTCACCGAGGAAGTCAGGGGAATGGCCTCCGTGGCCCGAAGCAACCTCTCGCTCGCCCGGGAGTTCGCCGGGTTTCGCCGACGCCGCCACGGCTCCCTCCGCACGGGGCCACGGACTACAAACGGAGACGGCGCCCCGGTTACGCTATCATAAACGGAGACGGCGCCCCGGTTAGCCTCGACGTGAGGAGGCAGACCCACATGGAGACGGAGAACCGGCCCCTGCGCGCCGACGCCCGCCGCAACCGGGACCGACTCCTGCAGGTGGCGAGGCAGGCATTCGCCGCCGAGGGATCGTCCGTCTCGTTGGACGAGATCGCGCGCCGGGCCGGGGTGGGTCCGGGCACCCTTTACCGTCACTTCCCCACTAAAGAGGTGCTCTTCGAGGCCATTGTCCACGAGCGCCTCCGGTGCCTTCTCGACGAGGCCCGAGCTCTGGGCCGCGCCGACGACCCGGGAGCAGCCCTTTTCGCGATCATCGATCGAATCGTCGCCGACGCCACAGCGAAAGCTGACCTCGTCGACGCCCTGGCCGGCGCCGGCGTCGAGGTTCGGACAACGGTAGCCGCGACAGTCGCCGACTTTCAGCGCGAGATCGGCCACATTCTCGCCCGCGCCCAGGAGGACGGCTCGGTACGCGGCGACATCGGCATCACCGACCTCATGACCGTCGTGGGCGGCGTACTACTCGCCCTGCGCCACCCCGCCAACAAGGGCGCGGACCCACGGCGCGTCCTGGCGATCCTGCGCGACGGGCTGCGGGCCGCACCACCTGGAGACCCGGACAACAGCCCCGGTTGAACCTCCCCGCGGTCTCGGACTTCTCACGGGACACCCTTCCGCCCGGAGTTACCCCGTTCGGACGCCACGGATAGCCACGGTGGCGGCTGGAAACAGGGGGTCCGGTAGGAGCGGGAGCAGGGAACCGGTTTCTCGCTGTACCAGGAGATCAGCCGTCCAACGGTCTCGACGGCAACTTCGTAAGAGACCGCCTCAGCGGATTCCCATACCCGCCTCGAAAGCCCCGACAGAACACTTCCGTCGTCCCGACGTTCCTCAACGGCCATTGTCGCTCCAGCGGGCTTCAGGTCCGTCACCGGACGTTTCGTTCACAGCGCGGGCCCCGGTCTGCACTATCTGATGAGGGGTAACGGCCAGGACGCGATAAACACCCACGGGAACCTGCCGTGCTACACGCCGGAGGGTTACATGCGCTGTCAGGACGACCGGACGGGATAGGCCTGTCGCCCGGGACCTGACCGTCGACCCGCGGCTACCCGGCCGGCCCGGTGATTGGGCGTGCACAGTCCGGGTACGCAAGGCAGTGGTCAGTCCGAGGTGGTGACGGCGGTGCAGCTACGACCATCAGCCGCGCGGCTGGTCGAGCGACCTACGCGGCCGGACCGACGGGCCAACGAGCGTGAGCCGCAGGCGCGCACAGTGAGATGGCTGCCTCTTCTCGCCCCGCTCATGGTGCTCGTCGTGGTCGTCGGTGTGGAGTTGGCCGACCGGGAGTGGACGATCCTTGAGCTGGCGGTCCTGTGCCCGATGCTCTCCGCCACGCTGACGGGCCCTCGTCTGACCGCGGTCTATGGGGTCGCCGCGGTGGTGACCGGTGCTCTGTTGGGGATTCACGACGGCCTCTACCAACCCCGCCACGGTGGACCGTTAGCCCAACTGGTCCGCCTGGCCGGCATAACAGCGGGCGCCGTCATCGCCGTCATGGTGAGCCGTTACCACACCCGGCGCGAAACGAAGCTGCACAATGTCACGCAGGTGGCGCAGACGGCGCAGCAGACGATTCTCTCATCGGTCCCGCCCACGTTGGATGGCCTGCGGCTCGCTGTCCGCTACGAGAGCGCCACCGCGGAAGCTGCGGTCGGCGGCGACCTGTACGACATTCTCGCCAGCCCATGGGGCGTCCGCATTCTCGTCGGTGACGTCCGCGGAAAAGGCCTGGGAGCCGTCTGGATCGCCAGCCGGGTGCTTGGCTGCTTCCGGACCGTTGCTCGTCGTACGCAGGACCTCAGCGCCGTCATAGCCGACCTCGACGCAGAAGTCGCCGAGGTCGGTGGTCTCGACGACTTCGTCACCGCCATCGTCGCGCAGATCCACGACGGCCAGCTGACACTGGCCAACGCGGGACACCCCGACCCTGTCGTTCTGCACTCCGACACCGCACATCTGCTCACCGTCCCGCTCCGAGCGCCGCCTCTCGGTCTCGCCGCTGGAGCCGCTGGACGCCGCGCGGTCACGCTGCTGCCAGGCGACCGGCTACTCCTCTACACCGACGGGCTGGCGGAAGCGCGACACCCGGTCACCGGCGAGTTTTTCCCGCTCCTGGACGCCGCCCGCGCCGCACTCGGATCCGCGAACCTCGACACGGCATTGGCCGAGCTGGCACGCTATCTCCACCGCTGGGCCGGAGCGCATCTGGACGACGATGTGGCGCTCCTGCTCGTCGAGATCCCGCGGGCGGGAACCGCCGATGCCACGACTCGCCGCCGATAGCCTGGCCCGAGGCGGGCTCACCAGCCGCGGGCGCGCCAGTCGGCGAAATGGGGTCGCTCCACACCGAGGGTCGTGTCCTTGCCGTGCCCGGGGTAGATCCACGTGGCATCCGGAAGCCGTCCGAAAACATTCCGCTCGAGGTCGTCCATGAGGGAGTTGAACGCCTCGGCGTCCCCGAACGTCGAGCCGGGGCCACCGGGGAAGAGGCAATCACCGGTGAACAGATGCGGGGCCGTCGGGTCGGCGTCGTAGAGCAGCGCGATCGATCCGGGCGTGTGCCCGACCAGGTGGACCACTCGCAGCGTCGCCTCACCGACCGTCACCTGGTCGCCGTCGCCGACCAGGGTCGTCGTCGGCACCGGGATGGCACCGGCATCGGCGGGGTGCGCCACCGTCCGCGCCCCGGTGGCCGCGACCACCGCCTCCAGGGCCTGCACATGGTCACCGTGGCGGTGGCTCGTGACCACGGTCGCGAGCCCAGCCTCGCCGATGAGACCCAGCAACGTCCCGGCCTCGTTCGCGGCGTCGATCAGGAGCTGCTCGCCGGTTGCGGCACAGCGCAGCAGGTAGGCGTTGTTGTCCATCGGGCCTACCGCGACCTTGGTGATGGTCAGTCCGGGCAGCTCCCGGACATCCGCCGGCCCGCCTACCACGACCGCACCGGTGTAGTCGTCACTGTTGTTCGTGCTTCCCATCGTCCCTCACTGGGTGCGCAGGTCCCGTCAGCCTTCATTGTCGTCCTGAAACGCGGTGGGGGACGGCGGACAGGTGACATCCGGCAACGGGGGTGGGCAGAAGCCCTCCCGAAGCTGTCGGACCCCGTCCGTAACATGGCAGGCGCTGCGGACATCCCGGTCCCGACCGCGGCACGCCCCCTCACCCCGAGCAGACCGCGAAGGATCCCACGATGGCCGACCGTCTCGTCGTTCGCGGCGCGCGAGAGCACAACCTGTGCAATGTCGACCTCGACCTGCCGCGGGACGCCCTGATCGTCTTCACCGGCCTGTCTGGCTCGGGGAAGTCCAGCCTCGCCTTCGACACGATCTTCGCGGAGGGACAGCGGCGGTACGTCGAGTCGCTGTCGGCCTACGCCCGCCAGTTCCTCGGCCAGATGGACAAGCCCGACGTCGACTTCATCGAGGGCCTGTCACCGGCGGTCTCCATCGACCAGAAATCGACCTCGCGAAACCCCCGGTCGACGGTCGGGACGATCACTGAGGTGTACGACTACCTGCGCCTGATGTTCGCGCGGGCGGGCCGGCCACACTGCCCGAAGTGCGGCCGGCCGATCTCCCGCCAGACCCCGCAGCAGATCGTCGACCGCCTGCTGGAGCTGCCCGAGGGCACCCGGTTCCAGGTGCTCGCCCCGGTCGTGCGGGGCCGCAAGGGCGAATATGTCGACCTCTTCGCGGACCTGCAGTCCAAGGGGTTCGCCCGGGCGCGCGTCGACGGTGACGTGGTCGCCCTCACCGACGTGCCCAAGCTGGAGAAACAACGCAAACACACGATCGAGGTCGTGGTCGACCGGCTGGCGGTGAAGGCGTCGGCGAAGCAGCGGCTGACCGACTCCGTCGAGACGGCACTCGGCCTCGGCAGCGGTCTGGTGCTGCTCGACTTCGTCGACCGCGACGCGGGCGATCCCGACCGTGAGCGGATGTACTCCGAGCACCTCGCCTGTCTGTATGACGACCTGTCGTTCGAGGAGCTCGAGCCGCGGTCGTTCTCCTTCAACTCCCCGTACGGCGCCTGTCCGGACTGTTCCGGCCTGGGCACGCGCAAGGAGGTCGACCCTGAACTCGTCGTCCCCGACCCGACCCTGTCGCTGAACGACGGAGCGGTCGCGCCATGGTCAGCCGGCCACAACAAGGAATACTTCACCCGGTTGCTGGAGGCCCTCGCCAAAGATCTCGGTTTCCGGATGGACATCCCCTGGGAGGGTCTGCCCGAACGCGCCCGCAAGGCCGTCCTGTACGGCCGGGGGGAGACCGAGGTCCAGGTCGCCTACACCAACCGCTACGGCCGGTCCCGAGAGTACTTCACGGCCTTCGAGGGGGTCGTGGCGTTCCTGGGCCGCCGGCACCGGGAGGCGGAGTCGGAGACCAGCCGTGAGCGCTACGAGGGCTACATGCGCGACATCGCGTGCCCGACCTGCCGCGGCGCCCGGCTCAAACCCGAGTCACTGGCGGTGACCCTGGGCGGTCGTTCGATCGCCGAGATAGCTGGTATGGCCATCGGGGAATGCGCCGAGTTCCTGCGCACGCTCGAGCTCACCGAACGGGAGCGGACGATCGCCGGCCGCGTCCTCAAGGAGATCGACGCGCGGCTCGCCTTCCTGCTCGACGTCGGGCTCGACTACCTGTCCCTGGACCGTGCCGCCGGCACGCTGGCCGGCGGGGAGGCGCAGCGGATCAGACTCGCCACCCAGATCGGATCGGGGCTGGTCGGCGTCCTCTACGTCCTCGACGAGCCCTCGATAGGGCTACACCAGCGGGACAACCGACGCCTCATCCAGACGCTCGTCCGGCTGCGTGACCTCGGTAACACCCTGATCGTCGTCGAGCACGACGAGGACACGATCCGCGCCGCCGACTGGGTCGTGGACATCGGGCCGGGGGCCGGCGAACACGGCGGCAGGGTCGTCGTGTCCGGCCCGGTGGAGGCGCTGCTCACCGACGAGTCCTCGATCACCGGGGCCTACCTGTCGCGTCGCCGCGAGATCCCGGTGCCCGACATTCGGCGGCAGCCGACCAAGGGCCGCACGCTGACCGTCCACGCCGCCCGTGAGCACAACCTGCGCGACGTGACGGTCTCCTTCCCGCTGGGCTGCTTCGTGGCCGTCACGGGCGTCTCCGGCTCGGGAAAGTCCACTCTCGTCAACGACATCCTGGCCGCGGTGCTGGCGAACAAGCTCAACGGCGCCCGGGAGGTGCCGGGCCGACACCGCACCGTGACGGGCCTGGAGCACCTCGACAAGGCGGTCAGGGTCGACCAGTCGGCGATCGGTCGCACCCCGCGGTCGAACCCCGCCACCTACACCGGCGTCTTCGACCACGTCCGACGCCTGTTCGCCGAGACCACCGAGGCGAAGGTCCGCGGCTATCTTCCCGGGCGGTTCTCCTTCAACGTCAAGGGCGGCCGGTGCGAGGCCTGCGCCGGAGACGGCACGATCAAGATCGAAATGAACTTTCTACCGGACGTGTACGTACCGTGCGAGATCTGCCACGGTGCCCGGTACAACCGGGAGACCCTGGAGGTCCATTTCAAGAACCGGAGCATCGCCGAGGTCCTCGACATGCCGATCGAGGAGGCCGCGGAGTTCTTCTCAGCCGTCCCGGCGATCGCCCGGCACCTGCGTACCCTCAACGACGTCGGGCTGGGCTACGTCCGGCTTGGCCAGCCCGCGCCGACCCTGTCCGGCGGGGAGGCGCAGCGGGTCAAACTCGCCGCCGAACTCCAGCGGCGCTCCACCGGGCGCACCGCCTACGTGCTGGACGAACCCACGACCGGGCTGCACTTCGAGGACATCCGCAAGCTGCTGGGCGTTCTCGGACGCCTCGTGGACGCCGGCAACACGGTCATCGTCATCGAGCACAACCTGGACGTCATCAAGACGGCGGACTGGGTCATCGACATGGGCCCGGAGGGCGGTACCGGTGGTGGACGGGTCGTTGCCGAAGGATCACCCGAGGTGGTCGCCGCGGTCGAGGCCAGTCACACCGGCCTGTTTCTCCGGGAGATCCTCGGGCCGAGGGTCGGCTTTGCTCCGTCCACGGTCGCCTCGTCCGTCATGTCATCGTCTGCAGTCTCCTAGGTACGGAGGAGATCAGCCAGAACGGCGTCGAGCTCTTCGGCCGAGCGTTCCGAACCCCGAGGAACCACCTGTTCTGTCGCGTCGAGGAACGCCCGCGCGGCATCCATGTCCAGCCGGACGACGGAATGTACGTCACCGGCCGTGAGGTCGAGCCGCACACAGCCGCGGTCGGGTTCCGGAGTGATCCGCACGTCGCCGCCACCCGTGGGGATGTCCAAACCGGCGCGAAGTGCGTCCCGCAGCACCACCCAGCTGCCACGCGGCAAGGCGGGATGATCCGGTCGGGAGATGAGTTCAAACGTCACAGCAAGCGGGTCGGCCCGTCGCCAGTTCACCTGCAGCACGGTCAGCCGCCCGCGGGAAGGTGCGTCATCGACGACCAACTCGGTGGTCACATCATCCACCTGCATCCGTCGTGCCTCCTTCGTCGTGCGACGCTGTGCACCGCGATATCGAGGGTGACAGCCGGTCAGGCAAGATGCCACCCGGAGCGCGTGAAGAGACTTGTTCGGGACCAGTCTGGACAAGGTCGACGCCAACCACAGGGCACCTTCCCCGGGGGTGAGGGCCCACAGCTGTCGCGGGATCAACGCCTGCCCAGCCGGTTGTTCTGGCCATCGTGGCCATCGGCCGGCGAGCACCTGACGGATCATGCTTCGCACACCGCTCATGGTCTTCGAGCATGGACCCTGACATCGCCCGCCGCGCTACGCCATGACGGGTGTCCCGCCAGCTGTGAGATATGCCCAGCCACGGTCGCCCCGCGGCTTTGCTCCACCCCAGGCCATGACCACCCCACAAGCCCAAGCGCTCAGCGTGGTGAAATGGCTACGTGGAGGCGTTGTTCTGTGGCAATCCGGCGCGCCGTAGGCTCGGTTCATGGCTGATCCGGCGTCCTACCGTCCCGCGCCGGGATCAGTTCCCGAGACTCCGGGCGTGTACCGGTTCTCCGACGAGCACGGCCGCGTCGTGTACGTGGGCAAGGCGAAGAACCTTCGCGCCAGGTTGTCGAACTACTTCACCGATATACACAACCTCCACCCCCGTACCCAGCACATGGTGACGACCGCGGCGTCGGTCGACTGGACCGTGGTCTTGACGGAGGTCGAAGCGCTCCAGCTCGAGTACACGTGGATCAAGGAGTTCGATCCTCGCTTCAACGTCCGTTACCGGGACGACAAGAGCTACCCGAGCCTCGCGGTGACCCTGCACGAGGAGTTCCCCCGCCTGCAGGTCATGCGCGGTCCCAAGCGCGCCGGCGTCCGCTACTTCGGCCCGTACGCCCATGCGTGGGCCATCCGGGAGACCCTCGACCTCCTGCTGCGCGTCTTCCCGGCCCGAACGTGCAGCGCAGGGGTGTTCAAACGTGCGCGCCAGATCGGTCGCCCCTGCCTGCTCGGCTACATCGACCGGTGCTCGGCACCGTGCGTGGGCCGCGTCGACGCGGCCGAACACCGGCGCATCGTCGAGGATTTCTGCGACTTCATGGCCGGGCAGACCGGCCGGTACATCCGCACCCTCGAGCGCGAGATGGCCCAGGCCGCGTCGGACCAGCGCTACGAAAGCGCGGCGCGGCTGCGCGACGACGTCGGCGCCCTGCGCCGGGCCATGGAAAAGCAGGCGGTGGTGTTGCCCGACGGCACCGACGCCGACGTCATCGCCTTCGCGCAGGACGAGCTCGAAGCCGCCGTCCAGGTCTTCTACGTGCGCGACGGCCGGGTCCGCGGCCAACGCGGCTGGGTCGTCGACAAGATCGAGGAACGGACCACGGGGGAGCTGGTCGAGCAGTTCCTCACCCAGGAGTACCTGGCGGACGCGGCTCCCGACACCGGTGCCCGTACCGGTACCGCCACGCCCGCGTCACCGGGCGCATCCGCGTCACCCGGCACGCCCGCCTCGCGCAGTGGTGCCAACGAGATTCCGCGGGAGGTGCTCGTCCCGGAGCTTCCCCCGGACCCCGACGTCGTCATCGAGCTGCTCAGCATCGCCCGCGGCAGCCGGGTCGACCTGCGGGTTCCTCGCCGCGGGGACAAGCGGACCCTGATGGAGACCGTCGAGCGTAACGCCACTCAGGCCTTCACCCTGCACCGGACGAAACGGGCCGGTGATCTGTCCGCGCGCAGCCGGGCGCTGTCAGACATCCAGGACGCCCTCGGCCTGGACGAGCCACCGCTTCGGATCGAGTCGTTCGACATCTCCAACCTGGCGGGCAGCAACGTCGTCGCGAGCATGGTCGTCTTCGAGGACGGCCTGCCCCGCAAGTCGGAGTACCGGCGGTTCGCCATCCGCGGGGTCGACGGGCAGGACGACGTCGCGAGTATGCACGAGACGATCAGCCGACGGTTCACTCGGTATCTTGCCGAGCGGGCACGTACCGGTGACATCGCCGGGCTGCCGGCATCCGGCAAGTCCGGCAAGTCGGTGGACCCAGCCGACCCGGTGGACCCGGTTACGGGTCGTCCCCGGCGCTTCGCCTACCCGCCCAACCTGGTTGTCGTCGACGGCGGCCCGCCACAGGTCGCCGCAGCCCGCCGGGCCCTGGACGCACTCGGTATCGAGCGCGGCCCCGGCGGCATCGCCCTGTGCGGCCTTGCCAAGCGGCTGGAAGAGGTATGGCTACCCGGTGAGGATGATCCGGTGATTCTGCCCCGGACCAGTGAGGCCCTGTACCTGCTGCAGCGGATCCGGGACGAGGCACACCGGTTCGCGATCGCCTACCACCGCCAGAAGCGCTCCAAAGCGATGGTCCGCTCGCTTCTCGACGACGTGCCGGGGCTCGGCGAGACACGTCGAAAGACGCTGCTGGCGACGTTCGGCTCCGTTGCCCGGATACGGCGGGCGACGGTTGAGCAGATAGCCGAGGTCCCGGGCATCGGCCGGCGGACGGCCCAGGCCGTGGTGGACGCGCTCGCGGCGACCGGCCCGGGAGCGGCAGGCGCCACCCCGCCCGCGGTCGACCCGTCCACGGGGGAGATTCTTGCGGCTGACGAAACCGCGCCGGTGCCGCCACCCGCGGTGTCCGAGCGCGGATCAGGGCCATCGGGTTCCGCCACCGAGGCCGCCACCGGGCAAGCCGGTTCCGACGCCACATCAACCTGGGGTGTTCCCACATGACCACCGCCGCGCCGCTTGACCTCGCCATCATCACCGGACTGTCCGGAGCGGGCCGCAGTACCGCGGCCAAGTGCCTGGAGGATCTCGGCTGGTTCGTCGTCGACAACCTGCCACCGGCGTTGCTGGCCACCATGACCGAACTCGGACTGCGGTCACAGGGGGCGGTCAACCGCATCGCGGTGGTCGTCGACGTCCGCGGCCGGGCGTTCTTCTCCGATCTGCGGGCGACGCTGGACACGCTCAACGCCCGCGGCATGCAGCCACGCGTGCTCTTCCTGGAAGCGGCGGACGAGACGCTGGTCCGCAGGTTCGACCACGTCCGGCGGCCGCATCCGCTGCAGGGCGAGGGCAGGGTGGTCGACGGAATCAGCCGTGAACGCGCCTTGCTCGCGGAGCTGCGCGGCGAGTCGGACCTGGTGCTCGATACCACCGATCTCAACGTCCACGAGTTGCGGGCCAAGATCGACGCCGCCTTCGGCCAACCGGGTGGAAACCGGTTGACCGCGACGGTGGTCTCCTTCGGCTACAAGTACGGCCTGCCGCTGGACGCGGACCTGGTTGCCGACTGTCGGTTCCTGCCGAACCCGCACTGGGTGGAGGCGCTACGACCGTTCACGGGCCGTGATCCAGATGTTCGTGACTACGTCCTCGCCCAGCCCGGGGCGATGGAGTTCATCAACCAGTACGCGGTGTTGCTGCGACTGGTGGGGGAGGGGTATGTGCGTGAGGGCAAGCGGTATCTGACGCTCGCGATCGGATGCACCGGCGGTAAACATCGCAGTGTAGCCATGGCCGAGCAGCTCGCCTCCCGGCTCGCCGGCGACGGCGTCGGCGTCCGGGTCGTTCACCGTGATCTGGGGCGGGAGTGACAGGTACCGGTCCCGCGGTGGTGGCCTTCGGCGGTGGCCACGGCCTGGCCGCCTCGTTGCGGGCGCTGCGGCGCATCACCCGCCACCTCACCGCGGTTGTGACTGTAGGTGACGACGGTGGATCTTCGGGTCGGCTCCGCACGGAGCTGGGAGCGCTGCCCATGGGTGATCTGCGGATGGCGCTGGCCGCGCTCGCCGGTACCGACAGCTGGTCGACCACCTGGGCGGAGCTGTTCCAGCACCGGTTCGGCGGAGGAGGGCCGCTGGCCGGTCATGCCGTCGGCAATCTGGTGCTCAGCGCGCTCGCCGAGCGCCAGAGCTCTGCGGTGGACGCCCTCGATCTTGCTGCCCGGCTGCTGGGAGCCGCCGGGCGGGTGCTGCCGCTGTCGGACACGGGCATCGACATCGTTGCGGAGGTGGCCGGTCTCGACCCCCGTCAGCCGGCGGCCGTCGTCGAGGTCCGCGGCCAGGCTGCGGTGGCCACCACCTCCGGCCGGGTCCGCAGCCTCCGGCTCGAGCCCGTGACGCCCGCGGCGTGCCGGCCTGCGCTCGAAGCCGTCGAGCGGGCCGAATGGGTGGTGTTCGGCCCGGGTTCGCTCTACACCAGCGTGCTGCCTCACCTGCTGGTGCCCGAGATGACCGGCTGCCTTCTCCGTTCACCGGCTCGCCGCGTCATGGTCCTGAACCTGGCGCCGCAACCCGGTGAGACCGCCGGCTATCCGCCCGAAGCGCATCTGCGGGTCATCGAAACGCACGCGCCGGGGCTGCTGTTCGACGTCGTGATCGCTGACCGCGACGCGGTCGGTGAGCCGGGCGTACTCGCCCGTGCCGCCGCCGACCTGGGGGCTCGTCTGTACCTCGTACCGGTCGCCTACCCCGGCGAGCCACATCATGACCCCCGACGGCTCGCCGTCGCGTTCGAGGCGGTGTTCGCGAACATGGCCGGGAACATGGCCGGGAACGTGGCCGGGAACGTGGCCGGGGCCGGGAACGGCCTCAGGCCAGGCGCCCGGTCGGGTCCGGCCACGGGGGCCACGGACGACACGGTGGTTTCAGACGATGCTGCGCGCCGTGATGCTGTGCGCCGCAACGCCGCGACCGCCGGGTCCGCCCGTGAAGGTGTCTTCCCCGCTCATGAAGGTGCCGTCTCCGCTCATGAAGGTGAGGAATGATTCGTGTGGCCGCAATGACCGCCACCGTCAAGGACGAGCTCAGCCGGTTGCGGGTGGCGAAGCCATGTTGTCGCAGGGCGGAAATGGCCGCGCTGTTGCGCTTCGGTGGCGGGCTGCACATTGTGCGTGGCCGTATCGTCGTCGAGGCCGAACTCGACGCGGGTGCCACCGCTCGGCGGCTGCGCCGCGAGATCGCAGAGGTGTTCGGCTTCCCGTCGGGCATCGCGGTGCTCGCCGCGGGTGGGCTGCGCCGTTCCGTGCGGTACATCGTCCGGGTGGAGCGTGACGGCGAACAGCTGGCGCGGTCGACCGGACTGCTCGACCAGCGGGGTCGCCCGGTGCGAGGGTTGCCACCACAAGTGGTGACGGGTGCTTCCTGTGATGCTGCGGCTGCGTGGCGTGGGGCGTTCCTGGCCCATGGCTCACTGACCGAGCCAGGCCGCTCATGCTCCCTGGAGATCACTTCGCCGGGGCCGGAGGCTGCGCTCGCGCTGGTCGGCGCAGCCCGTCGACTCGGTGTCGCGGCCAAGAGCCGCGAGGTGCGCGGGGTGGACCGGGTGGTGATCCGCGATGGCGACGCGATCAGCGTGCTGCTGACGAAGATCGGCGCGCATGACAGCCTGCTGGCCTGGGAGGATCGGCGGATGCGCCGCGAGGTGCGGGCGACCGCGAACCGGCTGGCGAATTTCGACGACGCCAACCTGCGCCGTTCGGCGCGCGCGGCGGTCGCGGCCGGCGCCCGGGTCCAGGCGGCGTTGAGGATCCTGGGAGATGACGCACCCGGGCATCTGCTCGCGGCCGGACGGCTGCGCCTTGAGCATGCCCAGGCATCCCTGGAGGAGCTGGGTGCGCTCGCGGAGCCGCCGCTGACCAAGGATGCGGTCGCCGGTCGCATCCGGCGGCTGCTGGCGTTGGCCGACAAGAGGGCGCATGCGCTCGGGCTGCCGAACACCGAGGCGAGCGTCTCGCCGGATCTCCTTGAGAACGCCTGAGCGATTACGTGACGGTCGCTCTCAGTTATATGGAGCATTCGGGGTGGCGCCGGCCTGTCGCCACACTTCGGGAGCCTCGCGCACGGCGACTGATCTTCTGGTATATCCTTAGCAATACTAAGTAAATAGGATATTACTGGTCCCGGCCCTGGCGGGTCGGGTAATTCCTGGAACGAACACCAGGATGGTCCGCGAGGGAACGCGGCGAGGAGGAGATATGGACAGCTTCGGCAGCACAGGTCATCTCAAGGTGGGTGACCGTAGGTATACAATCCGTCGGCTGGACGCGGTTTCCGGAGCTGACCGGTTGCCGTACAGTCTGCGCATCCTGCTGGAGAACCTGCTGCGGACCGAGGACGGCGCCAACATCACCGCCGACCACGTCACCGCGCTCGCGTCCTGGGACCCGGCCGCCACGCCGAGCCAGGAGATCCAGTTCACGCCGGCCCGCGTGATCATGCAGGATTTCACCGGGGTGCCGTGCGTGGTCGACCTCGCCGCCATGCGCGAGGCCATGGCCGCTCTCGGCGGTGATCCGACAAAGATCAACCCGCTGGCGCCGGCGGAGCTGGTGATCGACCACTCGATCATCGCGGACGTCTTCGGCCGGGCTGACGCCTTCGCCCTCAACACCGAGCTGGAGTTCGCCCGCAACCGCGAGCGCTACCAGTTCCTGCGGTGGGGCCAGGCCGCGTTCGACAACTTCACGGTCGTCCCCCCGAACACCGGGATCGTCCACCAGGTCAACCTGGAGTACCTCGCCCGGGTGATCTTCACCCGGGCGACCGCCGACGGCGTGCTCGCCTACCCCGACACCCTGGTCGGCACGGACAGCCACACCACCATGATCAACGGTCTGGGCGTGCTCGGCTGGGGTGTCGGCGGCATCGAGGCGGAGGCCGCCATGCTCGGCCAGCCGGTGAGCATGCTCATCCCGACGGTCGTCGGGTTCAAGCTCACCGGTGAGCTGCCGCCCGGAACCACCGCGACCGACCTCGTCCTCACCATCACCGAGATGCTGCGCACGCACGGTGTCGTGGGCCGTTTCGTCGAGTTCTACGGCGAGGGCCTGGGCAACGTCCCGCTGGCCAACCGGGCCACGATCGGCAACATGAGCCCCGAGTACGGCTCGACCTGCGCCATCTTCCCGGTGGATGCGGAGACCCTGGCCTACCTGCGGCTGACCGGCCGTCCCAGCGAGCAGGTCGACCTCGTCGAGGCGTACACCAAGGAGCAGGGCCTCTGGCACGACCCGAGTCGCGAGCCGGTCTACACGACCACCCTCACCCTCGATCTCTCCACGATCGAGCCGTCGCTGGCCGGCCCGAAGCGCCCGCAGGACCGGGTCCCCCTGCGCACCGCCAAGGCTGCGTTCCGCACCGCGCTCGCCGACTATGCCGGTCCGGCAAAGGCAGCTGCGGGTACTTCTGGTGATCTCGAAGGACGCCCGTCCAACCCGACCCCGGTGACCCTCGCGGACGGCACCAGCTTCTCACTCGACCACGGCGCGGTCGCGATCGCGGCCATCACCTCGTGCACGAACACGTCCAACCCGCAGGTGATGGTGGGCGCGGCCATCCTCGCCCGCAACGCCGTCGACCGGGGCCTGACCCGCAAGCCCTGGGTCAAGACCACCCTGGCCCCGGGTTCCAAGGTCGTCATGGACTACTACGAGCGCGCCGGGCTCACCCCCTACCTGGACAAGCTCGGGTTCAACCTGGTCGGCTACGGGTGCACCACCTGCATCGGCAACTCCGGCCCCCTCCAGGAGGAGATCAGCCAGGGGGTGAACGCCGGCGACCTGGCGGTGGTCAGCGTGCTGTCGGGTAACCGTAACTTCGAGGGTCGGATCAACCCGGACGTCAAGATGAACTACCTGGCGTCCCCGCCGCTGGTCGTGGCCTACGCCCTCGCCGGCACGATGGACATCGACCTGGTCAACGACCCGCTGGGCACCGACACGGCGGGCAACCCGGTCTACCTGCGCGACATCTGGCCGAGCGAGGCCGAGGTGGCCGCGGTGGTCGGCGACGCGATCCGCTCGGAGATGTTCACCGAGGACTACGGCGACCTGTCCGGCGACAAGCAGTGGCAGTCGCTGCCGACCGGTGACGGAGGCGAAGTGTCCCAGACGTTTCACTGGGCACCTGACTCGACCTACGTGCGTCACCCACCGTACTTCGAGGGGATGGCGGCGACGCCGGCGCCGCGCCCGGACATCGTCGGCGCCCGCGTGCTGGCGCTGCTCGGCGACTCGGTGACCACCGACCACATCTCGCCCGCCGGATCCATCAAGCGGGAGTCACCCGCGGGCCGCTACCTCGTGGAGCACGGGGTGGAGCCGACGGACTTCAACTCCTACGGGTCCCGGCGCGGCAACCACGAGGTGATGATCCGCGGGACGTTCGCCAACATCCGGCTGCGCAACATGCTGGCTCCCGGCACCGAGGGCGGGGTCACCCGGCACCTGCCCGACGGCGAGCAGCTGGCGATCTACGACGCGGCGCAGAAGTACGCCGCCGACGGAGTGCCGCTGGTGGTCCTCGCCGGCAAGGAGTACGGTTCGGGTTCGTCGCGTGACTGGGCGGCCAAGGGTACGGCCCTGCTCGGCGTCCGAGCGGTCATCGCCGAGTCCTACGAGCGGATCCACCGCTCCAACCTGATCGGGATGGGCGTCCTGCCGCTGCAGTTCCCGACCGGGCAGTCCGCGGCGTCGCTCGGCCTGACCGGCGAGGAGACGTTCACCATCGTCGGGCTCGCCGGCGTCGACGAGAAGACCCCGACGCTGCTCGTCCAGGCCGACGACAAGCGGTTCGACGCAGTCGTCCGCATCGACACGCCGGGGGAGGGCGAGTACTACCGCAACGGCGGCATCCTGCCCTACGTCCTGCGGTCACTGCTCTAAATCGAAACGATCTTTCGAGCGACGATCTTTCGAGCTTTGTGCGATCAACAACGGCCGTTTCGGCACACAAAGCTCGAAAGATCGCTATCAACGATCGCCGGACGGCGCACCAGGAGCGCGGTCGGCCGGGGGGCCTAGCGGGACTGGCCGTTCGGATGAGCCCGGTCCGGCGGATCTTGGGTGACCGGGGCGGGGGCGAGCAGGTGAGCCTGGATGACCTGTGGGAGTCGATTCTCCTGCCGGAAATTCCAGGCGGGCTGCGGGAGCTGCGCGATCCCGACGTCCACGACGATGAGGAAGACTGATGGCCGAGCACCCCGCCCAGCCCTACGCCTACGACGTGGCGTTCTCCTAACCGACGACATGCTCCACACCGTCCCACGCCGCCACGCCACCACGCCGCCACGCCGCCGGTGAGCCAGTCGAAGCAATCCAGCCCGACCTAATCATCCCGGCTGGGAATGTCCAGGGCGAGGATCTCCGCGGCCCGACCCGCGGTCTCGTACAGCATCCGCCACAGGGTCTTCTCCCGCAGCGGGACGTCCCGACAGGTCAGCAGCCGTTCGACCGCCGGCCGGGGGCCGCCCCGCGGTGCCCGGTACCCCGTGTCAGCGCCCCTGTTGCAGAACGCCGTCGACATACGTATCCGTCCTGCGGAAGGCGATGAGGCCGGCAATCGGCTGACCGTCGGGCAGTGGCGCCGGGTACGACCACGCATGGTCCCGGTACAGCTGACCGTTGACCCGTACCGACCAGTACTCGGCGGTGCCCTTGTGTGGGCAGTGGGTGATCGTGTCGCTCGGTTCGAGCAGCTCCATCCGTACGTGCGCCTTGGGTAGGTAGTAACGCACCGGCGCACCGGTTTCGAGGAGGAGCCGGGGACCGCTCGACTCGGCGATGGTGACACCGTCGAGGTCGATGCGCAGGTGTCCGGGGTTCGGCAACGGTTCGATCCGGATGTGTTGTCCTTCGTTGTCCATGTCAGACCTCACTGTTCATCGGGGGCTGGTCATGTCGGGTGGCCGGTCCTCGGCTTGGTAGACGGCGGGTCAGTTGACGGCGGGTCAGTTGACGGCGGGTCAGTTGACGGTGGGGGTGAATCCGCCGTCGATACGGAGGTTGGCACCGTTGATGGAGGCGCCGAGCGGGCTGGCGACGATGGCGACCAGGGCAGCGATCTCCTCCGGGCCGGCCAGCCGGGCGGCGGGGCTGGCCAGCGGGCCGTCGATCAGCGTGCGGGTGGCCGCCTCGACGTCGTCGAGTCCGTGGTTCTTGGCGAAGTTCTGGGCGAATTCCCGGAACCCGTCAGTCAGCGTCGGGCCGGGGCTGATGGTGTTCGCGGTGATCCCGGTGCCGGCGAGTTCCTTGGCCAGGCTCACCGTGAGGTTGGCCAGCGCCGCTTTGGCGGCGCTGTAGGCGGCCCGGGTGGGTAGCGGATTGGGGTTGGCTGCGCTGCCAATCTGGATGACGCGGCCCCATGTGCTGTCCCGCATCTGCGGTGTCAGTGCCCGGATCAGGCGTACGGCGGAGACGACGTTGGTGTCGTACAGGGTGAGCCAGTTGGCCGGAGTTGCCCCGGTCCAGCCGGCGTCTTGTGCCGTACCGGCGTTGTTGACCAGGATGTCGATGCCACCGAAGGCAGCGGTGGCATCGGCTGCGGCCTGCGCCGCGGCGGCATCGTCGGACAGGTCGCCCAGCACCACCGCCGCCGTGCCACCGGCGGTGACGACGGCGTCCGCGGTGGCCTGCGCCCGTCCGGCGTCTCGGCCGTGCACGACGACGGCGACCCCTTCCCGGGCCAGGCCCAGCGCGATGGCTCGGCCGATGCCGCTGGAACTGCCGGTGACCAGCGCCCGCTTACCCTGCAACTGCAGGTCCATGACTGTTCAATCCTCTTCATCGGGATGGGTTCGGAGATGGCGACCACCCGGCGGATGCCGGGCAGGTTGGCCAGCAGGTCGCTGACCAGAACGTTCATATTGGATCTCCCTCCGTCCGTGAACTCGACTGTATGAATCCGGTCGCACGACGGACAATGTCCACGAACGCCGAAAACATGTCTGATCGGCTCAGAACAAGTCTCGTCGGGATATGATCAGCGGATGGATGTGCTCACGGACGTGCTCGCGGCCCTGGAGACCGGGCCGACCCTGTGCGCGCGTACCCGGGCACACGCCCCCTGGGGGCTGCGGTTCGGGGGCAACCAAGGGTTCGGGTTCCACGTCATCCTGCAGGGCACGTGCTGGCTGTCGAGCGCCGACGAGCCGCCGCGGGCACTGCGGTCAGGTGACGTGGTGCTGCTGGCCAGCGGCCAGGAGCACACGCTGGCCGACGCCCCGACCACCCCCGCTGTCACCTTCCGCCTGGACCGCGAGTGGCACGCCAAACGGATCGGTCACCAGCACGTGGCCGGGGCAGCGGCCGGAGCGCAGACGGTCCTGCTGTCGGGTGCCTACCGGCTTGAACAGCGCCGGCCGCATCCGCTGCTGGCCACGCTTCCCGACCTGGTGCACCTGCCGAACCGGCGCCGGCACGGGCTGCACGCGGCGGTGGACCTGCTCGGCACCGAGGTCGAGGAGCAGGAGCCGGGCGCGGAGGCGATCGTCTCCTCGCTGGTGGACGCCCTCTTGGTCTACATCCTGCGCGCCTGGCAGGAAGACCATCCGACCGGCTGGAGCCGGGCGGTCGCCGATCCGGCGATCGGCCCCAGCCTCCACCGCATGCACCAGGATCCGGCACGATCGTGGACGGTGCAGCAGTTGGGTGCGCAGGCCGGACTCTCCCGCGCCACGTTCACCCGCCGGTTCACCGCACTGGTCGGTGAGCCACCCCTGACCTACCTCACCCGGTGGCGCCTGACCACCGCGGCCCGGATACTGCGTCAACAGGACGTGCCGCTGTCCGCCGTCGCCCACCGCGTCGGCTACACGTCCGAATTCGCCTTCGCCAAGGCCTTCAAACGGGAGTATGGTCTCGCCCCCGGCAACTACCGCCGCGTCACCGGGATCGAAGAATCCCGGTACGGGAGCTGACGCCGGGTGCCCGACGAGCCTCCGTGTGCCCGAGCTCGTCGAAGATGCGCAGGGCACGCAGCCGGACCTGCTCAGCATTCACTTCCTCGGCCTGCGCTACCTCGATACCACCGTGCTCGGCGACTACGTCGGCGAGCCGGTCACGATCCGCTATGACCCACGCGACGTCGCCGAGATCCGCGTCTTCCACAACGACCGGCTCCTGGCGGTGCACCGGTGGCACCGGACCCGGACCCGGACCCGGACCCGGCCAGGCCCGCCGCGCCGACGCTCAAGCGCTACCGGGAGGAGTGAGCGATGGCGGACACCGACGAGGGCACCGAGGACACGCTCGAACAGTGGGCGGCCAAGGAGGCGGCCGTCGCATTGATGCCGACCCTGCCGGAAATCGAGGACGAACCGCCGGCCGAAGCGCCGTTCGTGGTCACCAAGGAGTACCGACGCTTCGCCGAGTTCGCCGACGCGGTGCGCCGGCATGGGCGAAGCGCAACGCATGCGTCAGGTGCCGGCGGGCCAAGTGGTGCTGATGCACGTCTGGGAACTGTGGGGACGAGGGCCCGCCGGTACCGATTCGGCGACCATCCCCACCTTGTCGCCCCACTTCGACGCCACGCCGAACATCTACTTCACCGGCTGTGACCACTACTCGCCTGCCTCGCCTGGGTGGCGGTCATGCGACCCGCATGCCAGCAAGCGGAGGTCTATACGCCTGAGACCGTGATGGGCTGCGTGCTGTGGCCAGCGAGGGCAGTAAGATCATGCGGGTCGCTCGTCAGCACGACGGGAGCGCGACAGGTGGCGGCGAAGGCGGCCACGATCGCGTCGGTAGCTGTGATCGTCCCAGCGCGTCCGGTCGCGGCACGTAGCCGTGCGCCCTCACGGGCGAGCGGTTCTGTGACGTCCCGGACCTGGCAGCCGCGGAGCAGGCGGTTAGTGTGAAAGTCGCGTCGGTGATCACCGGTCAGAGCCTCCGCCAGTACCACTGCGGGGACCTGCGCCGGCCAGTAACCACGCTGTCGCAGCTCCGCCAGCCGGGCGCGCTGCCCGGCCAAGGCGGACAGGCCGCCCGCATCCAGCACCAGGGTCATGCCGTGCGTGCCCGCCGGGCCACGCCGGTGTCAGCGGGTCGGGTGGGCAGAACTCGGTCGGCCCACTCTCGGGCGGCGGCCGTCTCGCGGGCGGGGACCGGCCCCAACTCCGCCTCCAGGTCAGCCAGGTAGGCGTCCAAATCTGCGATCTTGGCACGTCGATCCAGCTCCTCGGCCAGAGCCGTCGAAGCGAGGCGGGAGACGTTCAGATCGGCGGCCCGGGCCTGCTCCAGCAACTCGTCGGGGACCGTGATATTCACCCTCGCCATGCGCATACTATACACACTCCGGGGTGATCCTCGACGCCAGAGGCGGCCGTTAGGACCGGCAGCGGTCATGATCGTAGCTACCTCATGTCAATGCCCAACACAAGGACTACATAGGACCACTGGTTGGATGTGGCCACGTGTTGGGTTTGGGGGTATTGCCTACCCGTACGGGCTACCCGATATCGTTTGACACAACACGTGTACCCCCTCAGCAAAGATCAACATTCCCCCTCGAACACACGCGTCGGACCGAAACGCCCAGTCCTGCCCCGGTCCGATGTCCCCTCCGAGCAGCCAGGGGGCAGGAGCGAGGTTTCGCAGCCCTGACGGTCGTCGGCCGGGTTCTCCCCCTCAGCCGGCGCCTTGAGGCGTGCCAGCGACATCGGTTCGTGGCATGGCGCCACACTGCCTCGCAGGCGTTCGGGAAGGACGCGCGTTGCATCCACGTGGCGTGATCCGGCTCCCCGTAGACGGAGAGCAGGCCGGTCGTGGTCGCCATCGTGACCAGGCGCCCGAGAGCGCCGGTGACCATGAGCCCAACCCCTGGCATGCCCGTCTCGGCCCGCAGTCCCGGCGGGTCGCCACGATCGCCGCGGTGACGACCGGGACCCTGGCTGCATCGACGGCGGGCTTTGCCGCGACGATGCCCGGCCCGGGCGGAAACGCGACTCTTGGGCCGATGACAACTACCGCAGCCACCGTCGACAACGCCGCGATGATCGGCGGTGGCACCCACGGGGCCGCTCCCGCGGGCGCCACCGTCGACCTGGCCGCCAAGTTGGGCAATCCGGATCCGACCTTCACCACGATGTCGATCGCCGCCGATCAGGCGACGGTCGCGCCGAACGCACCCGTCGTCATCACCGTCCGCGCCATGGAGGTCGGGACCGGACGTCCCGTCGCCGACCAGCGGGTCCGTATCGCGGTGGCCAACGGCCCGCAGTGGACCACCACCGCCCAGCTACGGACCGACAGCACCGGCACCGCGACGATCAGTACCCGGCTGCTGTCGACCACGACGCTCACCGCGGTCTTCGACGGTACGAACGTCCTGCGTCCCTCGCTCGCCGGAGCGACCACTGTGACGGTGCGCAGCCCGACGGGCCCGGGAGGCGGTTCCGCGGGGGGCGCGGGGGGCGCGGCGGCCGGGACCGCGCCCACGGTCGTCCCGGGCAGCTCCATCGGGGAGAAGGCCGTCTACCTCGCATCGCTGCAGCGGGGCAAGCCGTACGTGTACGGGGCCGAGGGGCCCTACGCGTTCGACTGCTCCGGCCTGGTTCAGTATGTCTTCAAACAGCTCGGGCGCTCCTTGCCGCGGACGGCCCAGCAGCAGTTCGCCGCCTCGCTGCGAGTGCCCCAGGCCGGCAAGCAGCCCGGCGACCTGATCTTCTTCGGAACCCCGGGCAATATCACCCATGTCGCGATCTACGCCGGTAACGGATACGTGTGGAGCGCCCCGGAGACCGGGCGAACGGTCTCGCTGGTGCCCATCTGGAGCTCGACGTACTACGTTGGCCGAGTGCTGTAGCGGTTGGCCGAGTGCTGTAGCGGTTGGCCGGGGGCTGCAACGGTTGACCGGGCGGGTCCGGGTGCGAAGGGGTGTCGAGGGTGACCACGGCGATCCATCCGTCCGACCGGGTACTCACGATCCCGAACGTGCTCTCCGCGCTGCGCCTGGCCGGGGTACCCGTGTTCCTGTGGCTGGCGTTGGGTCCCAAGGCTGACGGTGCGGCGCTCGCAGTACTCGCCTTCGCCGGCGTGAGTGACTATCTCGACGGCAAACTTGCCCGGGCGCTGGGGCAGACCAGCCGGCTCGGGATTCTCCTCGACCCGCTGGCGGACCGCCTGTACATCCTGGCGACGATCATTGCGCTGACGCTGCGCGAGATCGTTCCCTGGTGGTTCGCCGCGCTGCTCATCGGCCGGGATGTCGCGATCACCGGCGTCGTGCCGGTGCTGCGCCGCTTGGGCTACGGCCCCACCCTGCCCGTGCATTACCTGGGCAAGGCCGCGACGTTCAACCTGCTCTACGCCTTCCCGCTGCTGCTGCTGTCAGCGGGCGACAACTGGCTCGCCGGCGTCTCCCGTCCGCTCGGGTGGGCGTTCGCCATCTGGGGTACCGCTCTGTACTGGTGGTCCGCGATCCTCTACTGGGTCCAGGTCCGCCAGCTTGCGCGGGCGGGCAGCGGTACCGAACCGCCGGTGTCGCCCGGAGCCGACCGCGGCGAGGCCGGCCGGGCAGACGCGGAGGTGGGTCGGTGAGAGCCGTCGTGATGGCGGGCGGTGAAGGAAGGCGCCTGCGCCCGATGACCGCCAATCAGCCCAAACCGCTACTCCCCGTCGTCAATCGTCCGATCATGGAGCATGTGCTGCGGCTGCTCAAACGGCACGGTTTCGATGAGACCGTGATCACGGTGCAGTTCCTCGCGGCCCACGTCCGGACCTACTTCGGTGACGGCGACGAGCTGGGTATGCACCTGTCGTACGCGACCGAGACCACACCGCTGGGGACGGCCGGCAGCGTCCGCAACGCACAGGACGCGTTGCGCGACGATCCGTTTCTGGTGATCAGTGGGGATGCGCTCACCGACATCGACCTGACCTCGCTGGTCGCCTACCACCGCAAGCAGGGTGCGCTGGTCACGATCGCGCTCAAGGCCGTCCCGAATCCCCTGGAGTTCGGGATCGTCATCACGTCCGACAACGGCCGGATCATCCGCTTCCTGGAGAAACCGACCTGGGGGCAGGTTTTCTCCGACACGGTCAACACCGGCATCTACGTGATGGAACCGGAGGTGCTCGACCACGTTCCGGTCGGGGAGTCGGTGGACTGGTCGGGGGACGTCTTCCCCCAGCTCCTGGCTGCCGGCGCGCCCCTGTTCGGCTACGTCGTGGGTGGCTACTGGGAGGATGTCGGCACCATCCCGAGCTTCCTTCGGGCCCAGGCCGATGTCCTCAACGGCCAGGTCGACGTGGAGATCGGCGGGTTCGAGGTCTCGCCGGGGGTGTGGGTCGGACGGGACGCCGACGTCCATCCGGAGGCGGTGCTCTGCGGTCCGCTGGTGATCGGTGACTACACGAAGATCGAGGCCGGTGCCGAGCTGCGTGAGTTCACCGTCATCGGCAGTAACGTCGTGGTCAAATCGGGCGCCTTCCTGCACCGGGCCGTCGTCCAGGACAACGCTCTGATCGGGTCGCTGACCAACCTGCGGGGCTGCGTGATCGGTAAGAGCACCGACGTGCTGCGGGCCGCGCGGGTCGAGGAGGGCGCGGTGGTCGGCGACGAGTGCGTGCTTGAGGAGGAGTCGTTCGTCTCCCACGACGTCATGGTGTACCCGTTCAAGACCATCGAGGCCGGCGCGGTGGTCAACACCAGCGTCATCTGGGAATCCCGGGGACAGCGCTCGCTGTTCGGCCCCCGGGGGGTGTCGGGGCTGATCAACGTCGAGATCACCCCCGAACTGGTGGTCCGCCTCGCCAGCGCCTATGCCACGACCCTGCGCAAGGGATCCACGGTGACCACGGTCCGGGATGGCTCACGGGCCGCCCGGGCGCTCAAACGGGCGATGATCAGTGCGCTCACCGCGAGCGCGATGGACGTGCGGGATCTGGAGGTCGCGCCGATGCCGGTGGCCCGCTTCGACGTCCGCGCCTCCGATGCCGCCGGCGGAATCATGGTGCGCACGACACCGGGGGACACCGAGCGGGTGGACATCAGCTTCATGGACTCCGAGGGCAGCGATCTTTCGCTTGCCATGCAGCGCACGCTCGATCGGGTCGTCAGCCGCCAGGAATTCCGGCGGGCTTTTCCCGAAGAGATCGGGGAGCTGCGCTTCCCCGCCCGTACCGCCGATATCTACACCCGCGACCTGCTGGACCGGGTGGACACCGCCGGCCTGGCCGAAGCCAACCTCAAAATCGTGATCGATCCGGCCGGGGGAACGACCTCGTTGGTCCTGCCCACCCTGCTGGGCCGGCTCGGGGTGGACGTCCTCACCGTCAACGGCCGGCTGGACGAGACCGTCCCGGCGCAGACGCCGGACGATCGCCGCCGCGCCCTGGACCGCCTCGGCGCGCTCGTCGCCAGCTCGCGGGCTGCCGTCGGCGTCCGTTTCGACAACGTCGGTGACCGCATCACGATCGTGGATGAACGCGGCGACCTGATCGACGACGAGCGGGCGCTGCTGGTGTTCCTCGACCTTGTCGCGGCCGAGAACCGGGGAGCACACGTCGCGCTGCCGGTCACCACCACCCGGGTCGCGGACCAGGTGACCCGCTTCCACGGGCTGACGGTCCGGCGCACCTCACTGTCGGCCGCCGACCTCACCCGGGCCGCGAGCGAGCCGAACGTCGTGTTCGCCGCGGACGGCCGCGGGGGATTCGTGGTACCCGAGTTCGCGCCGGCGATCGACGGCCTGGCCGCGTTCGTCAGACTGGCCGCGCTGGTCGCCCGGACCCGGCTGACCCTGAGCGCGATCGACGCGCGCATCCCGGCCGTGTCCGTGCTCCGCAGATCCGTGCCGACGCCGTGGGCGGCCAAGGGCATGGTGATGCGGCGGGTGATGGAGGCGGTCGACACCGACAGCGGGTGCACCATCGACACCACCGACGGCGTTCGGGTGATCCTGCCGGACGGCTCATGGGTCCTGGTACTCCCGGACCCGGCCGAAGCCGTCACCCATCTGTGGGCCGAGGGCCGCGATGCCACCACGGCAGAGCATCTCCTGGACCACTGGAGCACCCTGTTCGTGACCGGTGACGTCACCGGTGACGTCACCGGCAAGGACCGCTGGAAACCGGATGTGTCGGATCGGGTTCCCGACCCGGGATCCGTCGGGACACCCGGTTCGCTCTCCGCAAAGCGGTACTGATCTGTTCGATGGTTCGGAACCGACGACTGGGAGGCGATACGCAGTGTACCCGGAAGATCTGAAGTACACCACAGAGCACGAGTGGATCCGGGTGAACAGCGGCACTGTGCGGGTGGGTATCACCTCGTTTGCACAGGAAGCGCTCGGGGACATCGTGTTTGTGACGTTGCCGGCGGTCGGTGACCGGGTGCAGGCCGGTGAGCCGTTCGGCGAAGTAGAGTCGACCAAGAGCGTCTCGGACGTCTACGCCCCGGTCTCCGGGGAGGTGATCGCTCGCAACGAGGTGCTCGACAGCACTCCGGAGCTGGTCAACTCCGATCCCTACGGTGAGGGTTGGCTGGTCGAGGTGGCCGTCGACGACGCCGGGACGACCGATTCCCTGCTCGACGCGGGCGCCTACGCCCAGCACGTGAAGCGAACGTGATGATCTGCACATGTAGTCTGGCGTTCAGGTCCACGCCACGCAGGAATAGCTGACCTACTCCCTTTGCGCGGTAGTGGACCTGATGCACTAGCCTCATTGTGCGCCGGGAAGGCGATACGAGGCCGGGATGTCGCGGTCGGTGTCGACCCTTCCGGCTTCGGGGCCGTCCGCGCGGTGGGTGGGTGTCCCCGAGGAGGAATCGAACTTTCGCCACCCCAGGCAGGTGGCCCGAGCGGCCGACCCAACCGCACCCGCGGCGGTCCGGCAGGAAGCAGACGCGACCGTGTTCTGCACGAGGTGCGGACAGCAGAACCCGACTGATGCGTTGTACTGCGCGCGGTGTGGGTCTCCACTGGTACGTCCAGGTGAGCCCGTCGCGCCGGAACGACCTGCCGAGCAGACGTCGACGCTCAACCTTGCCGCAGCCCTTTCGGGTATCGAGGGTGATCACGTCGACGAGTCGACCGAGCGGGATGCCGTCGCCGCCGTTGACGCGTTGCCACCGGGTTCAGGTTTGCTCGTGGTCAAGCGAGGGCCCAACGCGGGCAGCCGCTTCCTGCTGGATGCCGACCTGACGACGGCGGGCCGGCATCCGGAAAGCGATATTTTCCTGGATGATGTGACGGTGTCGCGCCGTCACGCCGAGTTCCATCGGTCTCCGTACACGAAGGGCTTTGCCGTTCGTGACGTAGGTAGCCTCAACGGCACCTATCTCAACCGGGAGCGGATCGACTCAGCCGAACTGTCCAGTGGTGACGAGGTCCAGATCGGCAAATTCCGACTGGTGTTCCTGACTGGATCAATCATGGCGACGGGTGGCGGGGGGCCCCAGTGAGCCGATGGTCCCATCGATGAACGCCGGTCGGGCCACGACATCGTCCGTGCCGATGCCCGCTCGGGCCCCGGCAGGTGGCTCCCCCGCGAAGACGTTCAACATCGGCGAGGTACTCGATCGACTGAGGCTGGACTATCCCGACGTCACGCTGTCCAAGATCCGATATCTGGAGGCGGAAGGTCTGGTGGTCCCGGCCCGGACGAATGCGAACTATCGCAAGTACTCATCCGATGATGTGGGTCGACTCCGTTACATACTCGGCGCACAGCGGGAACGCTTTCTGCCGCTGCGAGTGATCAAAGAGGAACTGGAGTCCATCGACCGCGGCGAGCAGCCGCGTGAGCGGTCCGGCCCTCGCCCGGTCGCACCACCCCCGCCCCGCGTCCTGGACATGATCGTCGATGGCGGCGAGACGGTGCGGATGTCGCGCCGGGAGCTGCTCGCCGCCACCGGCATCGGTGACGATCAACTTGTCGAACTCGAACAGTACGGGCTGCTCGCGCCCCGCCCCGGCGGTAGCTATTTCGACGGGGACGCGCTGGCGGTCGCACGCACGTTCGCCGCGCTGAGCGCCTTTGGCGTCCAGCCTCGTCACCTGCGTTCCTCGCGGGTCGCGGCCGATCGGGAAGCGGGACTGATCGAACAGGTGGCGGCCCCCCTACGGGGGCAGCGCGACCGTCCCGGCGGGCACGCGCAGGACACCGTGGACGAGCTCGCGGGTCTGCTGGTTCGGCTGCACGCCGCCCTGCTGCGCTCACGGTTGCGGGCCGGGCCGAGCTGATGACGCCACCTCGGCATGCCCGTGGATCAGTCTTTCGCAGGCCGATTCGCCCGCGGGCACCTATCGTTGACAGTGGGGTGGAAGATGTCCGCGGTAGTCGATCTTTCCGGATGCACCGGGCACGCTGACGAACTCCAGCGACGGGGATACTGTCACCCGGTGGGCGTCTACAGTTTCCGCTCAGATCATCCCGTCCTGCTCACCTGTGCGAGGAGGTAGATCGGTGCATCGGCTGGACATCGTCGGCGTTCGTGTCGAGCTTCCGTCGAAGCAGCCGATCGTCCTGTTGAAGGAGGTCGGAGGTGAGCGCTATCTGCCCATCTGGATCGGCGCGGTGGAGGCGACAGCCATCGCGTTCGCGCAGGAGGGCATCACGACCGCTCGTCCGATGACCCACGATCTCATGCGTGATGTGCTGCAGGCCCTGCAGACGGAACTCACGAGGGTGACCATCAACGATCTCCAGGACGGAGTGTTCTTCGCGACGCTTGTGTTCGGAAACGGAGTCGAGGTCTCGGCCCGGCCGTCGGACGCCATCGCGCTGGCCATGCGGATGGGGGTACCCGTCTACGGCGAGGAGTCGGTACTCGCCGAGGCTGGCATCACCGTGCCTGAGGATCAGGAACAGGAGCAGGAGAGCGAGCTGGAGAAGTTCCGAGAGTTCCTGGACACGATCTCACCGGAGGACTTCAACACACCAGGCTCCTGATCGTGTATTCCCCGTCACGCGGTGGAGCAGGATCGTCACCGGGCGGCGTCACCAGGTGGCAGCGCCAGGCGGCATTGCGAGCCGTTGCGGCACGTGTGCGGTTGTATCCTCAATAGTTCGGGCTGGGCGTGCTTTCATGCGGTTGCGGGACACGTCAATCCTGATCATTGATCCAACCGTCGAGGGCTCTTACCGTCGAGTCGAGGTTGCGGTCCCGCCACGGCGGCCGCGCACGGCGATGCTGTGGCGGGGCCGGGTGAGCCCGGGAGCCGGTTGGTGGGACGGATGGCGACAGCGATGATCGGACGGCGATGATCGAGCAAGGTCAGCTCTTCCCGGATGATCTTCCTCAACCTCCTGGCGATGATGTCGGCTACCGGGGGCCCACCGCGTGCGCCGCCGCGGGGATCACCTATCGGCAGCTCGACTACTGGGCCCGTACAGGGCTTGTCGTGCCGAGCGTGCGAGGCGCCACCGGGTCGGGTAGCCAGCGGCTGTACTCCTTTCGCGATGTGCTGGTTCTGCGGGTCGTACGCAAACTGCTTGAGGCGGGGGTCTCCCTGCAGAACATCCGTGCCGCCGTGGACTGCCTGCGTGTCCGCGGGATCGACGATCTTGCCAGGGTCACCCTGGTCAGCGACGGGTCGACGGTGTACGAGTGCACCTCCGACGACCAGGTCATCGACCTCGTCCAAGGAGGGCAGGGGGTCTTCGCGATCGCGGTCGGCCGGGCCGTGCGGGACATGCGCGGGCAGCTGTCGCAACTGCCGACCGAGCGGCCCGAACGCCCGGGACCGGTCGGGCACCCGGCGCACGTCGCCGTCGGTCATCCCGGGGACGAGCTGGCCAACCGGCGCGGCCGGCGCAGCTCAGCCTGAACCAGCGGGAAGCCCGGGGGCCGACGCGGCTACCCGACCGTGGTCACGTTGCTGGACCGAACCCGCGGGGACGGGGAGCATGAGGCGCCGGCCCGTCCGGTAGCGTCACATCGGCGCAGGCCCACCCAGTCAAGGGAAAACCCCGCCTTCGTCGGATCTCGTCGTTAGGTTGGTTCTACCGGTAGGTCACGGGTCGGCCAGGACGCCACACCACCATCGTCGTGCCATTTGCTTGATCGCGGGGAGGTCGCGGTGTCGGGCACTCGGCGAGTGCGGACGCTGGTCACTGGCATCCAGACATGCCTCGGTGAGGCGCTGAGCCTCGCCGATCGGCTGGAGGCACTGGCCGACCAGGTCGAGCTGCCCGAACCGGACGCGCCCCTTGCGGGTACCGGTACGCGTCCGACCGACCAGCTCCACTGGCCCGACGACGCCTGGCACACCGGATCCAGCGCTGCGCAGCGGGTGCCCATCGCGCTCAGCGCCGCGGCCTCGATCGCCCGTGAGCAGGCGCCCGCTCTCGCCGGCGCACGGTGGTCGGCGCCGGCGTGGACGCCGGTGCGCCAGGCCGGCCTGGCCGGGCACCCCACGCCTGGCGAGCCGGTGTCCGCACCGGAAGTGTCCGTGCAGGGAGTGTCAGCACCGGGCGTACCCGTGCAGGGAGCCGCGGAACGGCACTACCGGCCAGGCCTGTGGCGGGTGGGGAGAGTGATCGTCCCACCGCTGCTGCCCGGCGGAGTCGCCGCCGAGGTTCCCCTCGCCGTCAGCCTGCTCGACGGCGGCAACCTGCGCATCGTGGTGGACCGTGACCGCCGGGGTGAGGGGGTCGGCGTTGTGCGCGGCCTGCTCACCCGGGTGCTCGCGGCGGCGCCGGCCGGGTCGGTGCGGGTCATCGTCTACGACCCTTATGAGCTGGGGGCCGGGCTTGCAGGTTTCGCCCCGCTGCGGGCCGCCGGCGTCGCCAGCCCCACCCTGACCACCCGAACCCGCCTGGAAGGCGTGCTCGCGGAGCTTTCCGCGGAGGTGGGGCGGATCACGGTCGACCGGCTCGGCGGCCGGTTCGCCTCGTTGCGGGAGCGAGAAGCCGCCGGCCTGCCGCGGGCCGAGCCCTGGCGGCTGCTGGTACTGCTGGCCTGGCCGTCGCTGGCCGACGACGCCGCTCGGGCGCTGGCGGCGGTCGCCGCCCAGGGTCCTGCATGCGGTGTGCACGTCATCGTCCTGGCGGAGGAGGGCGCCGCCGCCCCCGGTGCCCGACGCGGGCATGACACCCTGGCGCACGCCGAGACTCTGTGGCTGACCGACGACGGCGGGAATCGTCCTGCCGGGGACCCGGGCCGGCCCGAGGGCGACCGGCCGAGCTGGCGCTGCTCGCTGTCGGGTCCACTTCGATGCGACCTGGATGAACCCCCGCCCCCCGATCTGGTGGCCGCGGTGGCCCAGATCGTGGCTGCCGCCGCGGCCCACGAGGCCGCCCGGCCGCCGAACGCGCGCGCCCTGCTACCCGAGACGCTGTGGAGTTTTGACGCCGCCGGCGGTCTTGCTGTTCCGGT
Organism: Protofrankia sp. Cas3; assembly: GCF_963555955.1. NCBI lineage: Bacteria > Bacillati > Actinomycetota > Actinomycetes > Frankiales > Frankiaceae > Protofrankia > Protofrankia sp. Cas3. Next base: position 36,632 of record NZ_CAUVXP010000007.1, on the reverse strand, counting down.
GGCGTTCGGCCCGGACGGCCCGGTGACGTTGCGGTTCGACGACGACACCGTCCACGCGCTGGTCGGTGGGCAGGCCGGAGCGGGCAAATCGACCTTGCTCCTTGATGTGGTGTATGGCCTGGCTGCCCGCTATGGCCCAGACCAGCTGCGATTTCACCTGCTCGACTTCAAGGAGGGGCTGGAGTTCGCCCAGTTCGCTCCCCGCGGTGACGACCCGTTCGTGCTGCCGCATGCGGACACGATCGGCATGGACAGCGACCGGGAGTTCGGGGTCGCCGTGTTGCGCCACGTCCGTGCCCTGATGCAACGCCGGGCCCTCGCCATGCGGGCCGTCGGGGCCCGGGACCTGCGCGGCCTGCGAGCCGCGCAGGTCGGTACCGGGTGGCCACGGATCATGATAGTGATCGACGAGTTCCAGGTGATGCTCACGCCGCTGGACGCGGTGTCGCGGGAGGCGGTCTCGCACCTGGAGGTGTTGGCGCGCCAGGGGCGCGCCTACGGGATCCACCTGCTGCTGGCCAGCCAGACCCTGTCGGGTATCGACGCTCTGGATGCGACGGCCGGTAAACGTGGATCGATCTTCGGGCAGTTCGCGCTGCGCATCGCGCTGCGTACCTCGATCTCGGAGTCACGGGTGCTGCTGTCGACCACCAACGAGGCGGCCGGAGCACTGGCCGGCGTCGGTGAGGCCATCGTCAACCGGCGCAACGGCCACCCGGCCGGCAACGAGCTCGTCCGGGTCGCCTATCCGGAGCCGGCACTGCTCGCCACGCTGCGTGCGAGCCTGTCCAGCGCGAACGTGTCCCGTACGAACGTGTCCCGCGCCGCGGGGAACCGGCCGCCGAAGGTCTTCGTAGGCCACGCCCCGGCGCTGTTGGACGACAATCCGTTGTTCCGTTCGCTGGCGGGCACGCCCGCACCGCTCGACCGCGGCGGGCCTGACCGCGACGCGCTGGATCCCGGTCACCAGGATCCCGGTCATCAGGACGATGGGGAGGTCGCCGAACCGTTGGCGCTCGTCGGGGTTCCCCTCGATCTGCATCCCGCCGCCGTTGGCGTCCGCTTGTCCCCGCTGCCAGGACGCAACCTGGCGGTTCTCGGACCGCTGCGGCGTGAGGCCGTCGGCGTGCTGCACGCGGCCGTCACGAGCCTGGCAGCCCAGGCCGGGCCGGACGGGCTGGGGGTCGACATCGTCGCCGTCACCGGCGAGATGGCCCCGGTCGCCGACATCCTGGCCGAGCGGGTCCGGGCCTTCGGCCAGGCTGCCGAGGTTCATCCGCCGGCCGCCCTGCGCCGCGTGCTGGCCCAGACCAGTGACGCGGTGCGGGCCAGGGAGGAGTCGGCACTGGCGGTGGGGACGGGCCCGCAGCACGGGCCGGCCCAGCCGCTACGGCTGCTCGTCCTGTTCGCCGCCGATGCGGGGCGCGGGGTCCTTGAGGCCAAGGACCCGGTCAGTCGTCGCTCCGGCCTGGATGATCTGCGTTTCGTGACCCGCCGGGGCCCGGTTCAGCGGGTGCACCTGCTCGGCTGGTGGCGCGGCCCAGGTCGCCTGCTCGATGACCTTGGTCCCACGCATCGGGACGACGTCGGGGCATGGATCGCGGTCGGCGTTCCCGGCAATGATCTGTTCAGCCTCGCCGGAAACCGGTCGGTCACTGCGGTGACAAGCGCGAACCGGGCAGTCCTGTTCGACCGCAACGGTCAGGCGGAAGCACGCACGATCATCCCGTTCGCACCGTTGCAGCGGCAGGTGGACGCACGATGACCGGGCCGGTCATGGGAGTTGACCACAACGGTCACGGGAACCCGCGGTCGACCTCCGATGGAACCCACGGTTACCGGGCGTTGGTTGGTATGCCCGACCAATTGGGTAGATCTCTCCCTGTGCCCGACGGTGAGCCCGATCGTGACGGCGGCGACCTGCGTGATCCCCGTGATCCCGATCTCGACGATCCGAGGATCGCGATCGCGCAGTATCGGGCGCTGCTCGCCGAGCTTGACCAGGCTCGCACGAAAGTGGCGGACCGGGTACTGGCCGGCCGGGAACGGCGCGCTGCGCTGGCGCGCACGCACCGGGAGTCCGCCGATGCCATCCGTTCCAGAGTCGACGAAGTGTGGCGGACGGTGGCCGAACCCCTCGCCCATCACGGCATCAGTGACCTCGACCAGCTTCGCCCCGCTCCGGTGACGGAATTCGATCATGATGATGTGGCTGCGGTGGCCCTGCGCAAACCTACGGACCGCTCAGCCGTTCGGGCCACGCACCGTCGCGGTGCTGGCAGCGGGCGCGGGCGGTCCACCGGCACGGCGCTGGAGCGCACGGCTCGCTCGGGGCGGCCCGCCGTGGGAGCCGATGATCCCGTCGAATTCGACCCGGCCGCAGCGCCGGCCCGCGCTCACGAACTGTGTCTCACCGCGATGGGGCACGCCGCCGAGCTGCGGGCGATCACACGGGCGGGCCCGACGACGTCCGCAGCGATGATCATCGGGTTGGCCTGTCTGCTGGTAGCCGGCACGGTCACCGCGCTGCGGGTGTTCCTCGGCGTCGAGGCGCTCGCGTCCCTGGCCGGTGGCGCGCTGGTCGCCGGCGTGTGCGTGGTGGTCCTCACCGACGCGAGCCGCATCGAGGTGGCCCGGGCAGCGTTGCTCGGAGCGGGTACAGCCGGCGCCGCGGTGCTGGCGACCGCCCGGGTCGCGCCCCTGAACCCACCTGGCTTGATCGCTTCCCTGGTGGCGGTTGTGCTGGCCGTCCGCTTCGGGCTCGGCATCGGAGCACCGCGAGATCCGCGAGATCCGCGGCGCACATGAACCGGCGGTTGTCCGGACCCGATCCCCTCGGCGGCGACAGAAGAAGGGCAGGATCTCTGTGACCAGCACCATCGCCGACGTCAAGTCCCAGCTTGGCGAGGCGTTCAAGCGCACTGATGAGGTCGTCGGCCAGTTGGACGGCGCGTTGACCATGATCGAAGAAGCGCAGGCGATCGTCCTGGCTGCGACCGACGGCAGCGCCCACCGGGCCGTGGAACAGCTGACGAGCGCCCTGATGGAAACCCGCGAGCGCATCCAGGAATCGCTGGCGGCCCTGGGATCCGCTGTCCAGGAGGTCCGGGACTACAGCGACGGACTTTGAAGTGCCCTGCCGGGCGTCATTAGAGTATTGACATAAATCAACCAATTGTGAGAAATAGCACAAATTTTCGTGACCGATGGCCCGCGTTCGGTTGTCAGCGTGTCGCGGATGGAGATCTGGGTAACAATTCCGCGGGTTGTCCGCGACGCGATGCATCCTTTAGCCGGCCTTACTAAAGTCCGAGTTGTCCAGTCGGTCGCCGACGGTATGATCATGGTTTCTTTCGTGCCACCGTCGGCCCGACCAGGACAAGCCGGGCCGACGGTGGCACGATCACGGCTCCTGCCGCACCGTCGGCGGCCCGGGAAAGTACCAACGCGTGGCAGTTCACGGGTCCGGCATCCGTCCGGCGCCGCTGCCACGCGACTGAGGAGGCCGCACCACCGTGCCGGTAAGCAGAATGCTCGACCTTCCGCTTGTACTTCTGTCCAACCGCGGCCCGGTGAGCTTCGACCGTGACGCTTCGGGACGAACGGTCACCCGAGGGGCGGGGGGCCTCGTTTCAGCGCTGTCGGGCCTCGCCGAGCACCTCGACGACGCCGTCTGGGTCTGCGGGGCGGCGACCACGGAGGACACCGTGGTCGCAGGCGAAGCGCTGGGCGGTTCGATCGTCGTCCAGACCTCGCCGTCGCCGCATGTGGTCGAAGGAGACGCCGACGGTCCCACCATCCGGGTACACCTGGTCGTCACCGACCCCGCGGCCTATGCCGACTTCTACAGTGTCTGGTCGAACCCGATCCTGTGGTTCGTCCAGCACGGACTGTACGGTCGGGCACTCTCGCCCAACATCACCCAGGCCGAGCATGACGCGTTCGAGCACGGCTACGCCGCGGTCAACCGGGCATACGCGGACGCCGTCGCCGACGAAGTCCGCGCCCGCGGTGGCAAGGCCCTCGTTCTGCTGCAGGATTACCATTTTTACCTGGTTGCCGAACGGGTCCGGGAACTGTGCCCGGACGTCGTGCTCACCCACTTCGTCCACATCCCGTGGCCGAGCCCGGACGAGTGGCGCGTGCTGCCCGCCGGCATCCGGGAGCGGCTGCTGCGCGGGCTGCTGGGCAGTGACGTCGTCGGCTTTCACACCCGGCGTTACGCCCGTCACTTCGTCCTGTGCGCGCAGGAACTGCTCGGCCTGGACGTCGACCTCGACAACCTGCTGGTCACAGTCGGCGATCGGACGGTCCGGGCCCGGTACTACCCGATCTCGGTGGACCCGGCTGCGCTCGATGCGATCCTGGGCACCGAAGAGGTCGCCGCGCATGTCGCCATGCTGCGTTACGCCTTCCTCGACGGGGACCGCCAGCTCATCCTGCGGGTGGACCGCACCGATCCGAGCAAGAACGTCGTGCGCGGCTTCCTCGCGTTCGGCACGCTGCTCGACCAACATCCGGAGCTGGTCGGAAAGGTCAGTTTCCTCGCGCTGCTCCAGCCGAGCCGCACGGACGTGCCCGAGTACGCCGACTACATCGCATTGATCGGCGCGGTTGTCGCCGAGATCAACGCCCGGCACACCAAAGACGGGCAGCAGCCCATCGACCTGCGGATGGCCGAGGACTTCCCACTCGCGGTGGCCGCCTACTCGATCTGTGATGTGATTATGGTCAACGCCATCGCGGACGGGATGAACCTCGTGACCAAGGAAGTCGCCGTGGTCAACCGCCGCGGCGGCGTGCTGGCGCTGTCGGAGAACGCCGGCGCCCACGAGGAGCTCGGCGAGTACTCGGTGACGCTGCATCCCTTTGACGTACAACAGATGGCCGACGCCCTGTACGAGGCTCTGACCATGCCGGTGGAGGAACGCCACCGGCGTCTGGCCGCGGCTGCCGATCAGGTGCGCACCCATGATGTGGGACGGTGGCTCAGCGAACAGCTGGACGACCTCGCGCGGCTCGCCGGCTACTCGTAAACCCCTCGTAACCCTGCTTAAGCCTGCTGAGCCCGGCTGAACCCGGCTGGAGCCGTCCACCTCGGCGGGTTTCCACCGCGCCTCGCGGGTAGTGTCAGCGTCGACAGAATTTCGTGGACGACATAAGGGGAGCGGACGTGGCGGGTTCGGGCGGTCACCACAAGGCGAACACGGGTTCGTGGGCCGCGGTATTTCTGATCATCGCGGCTTTCTCGATCGGGACCTTCGCGCTCGTGCTCCACTCCGTTCCCCTGTGGATCGTGACCGGCGTGGCGCTGGCCGCCGGCATGATCACCGCGGTCGCCTCCGGCATCATGGAACAGGCTTACTGAACCGACCCCGCCGTCCGGTCGTCAGCGGCTGGACGCGCTCGTCAGCGAGCGCGGGGTGACAAACGACACCAGGCGGGTCGTACTGGGTCCGAGTTCCGCCCAGCGACCCACGGCGAGATCCTCCACCGCAAGCGCGGCCGTGGGAAAGGTCGGAATGCGGGGACGCTCGCCGACCGGCAGCAGACCGGCTGCCAGTGCCTGCATACCGGGGTTGTGGCCCACCAGCAGGACGGTGGGTACGCCGTCATCCAGCTCCCGGAGACGGTCGAGGAGATCGGCGACATCGGCGAGATAGAGCCTGTCCTCGGTCAGTACCGGGACGTCGGGCGGAAGTGCCCCGGCAATGTGCTCAACGGTCTGGCGGGTGCGACGTGCGGATGAACACAGCACCAGGTCGGGGATGAGCTGATCAGCGCGCAAATGCTCCGCGATGAGCTCGCACGCGGCCCGGCCGCGAGGCGACAGCGGCCGCTCGGCGTCCGGGGTCGAGCTGTCGGCCCAGTCCGACTTGCCGTGACGCAACAGCAGGAGACGACGCGGCGGCCTCACCACGCGACCTGCGTGGACGTGGCGGACAACCGGACGCCGTGACCAGGCGCGGAACACCCTGACACGAAGCTCCTCCTCGGACGGCAACGACACGCAGCCTGCCCATCCCGGCCCGGGGCGTCAATGGTTCCTTTCCGCACCGTCGAGGTAGGCGGCCGGATCCGGCAGATTAAGAGCGCCCGGCAACAGGGGCGTGGATCAAGGACCGGTGTTGGGTGTCGACCGACGACAACGCTGCGAGGTGCGTGACCCGGCCCCGCGACGCCGCGTCCCTATTGCCGGTCGCTCCAAGGAAGTCCCGCGGCCGGCTGGCTCGTTGGCCCCGGTGTGGCGTCGACCACGAGCCGGCGGACGCCACACCGGGGGCAACGAGGATGTCGCCGACGGAAGTGATAAGATCAGCTCGTAGCGTAGGTGGACAGTAGGAGGCGATCGGCATAGGCCAGCGCGTCGTCCGCGGTCAGCCGGCCGCGCGGCACGATTGAATTACGTTGATCTGACGTAAGCCCACCCCACACGCCGTGTTCCTCCTGACGGAACAACGCTGTGGCCAGACAGGCCCGTCGTACCGGGCAGCTCGCGCAGATCTTGCGGGCTCGGATTTCGGCAGCGGCGCGGGCCTTGGTGTTACGCCCGTCCGGTGGGAAGAAGGCATCGGGATCCCCGTCCCGACATGCCGCGTCCTGGCGCCAGTATGCGGGCCAGCCGGGGCCGTAGGGCTGTGGCGGGAGGTCTCGTCCGGGCAGGACCGGTACCCCGGCGCTCATGGCCTTCTGCCGATCATGGTTGCATCCGTGCGCAACGTGGACAGGGAGTTGGGAACGGCATCGCTACCGGAGGGTAGCGAACGCGGCTGACTGGGCATACCGTCTCCTGCTGGACATCGCTTGTGGCGGACATAACAGGGACGAGCACCATGTAGATGTGTTGTGACGCACATCTACTCTGCTCGGGTGGGACGACGACTCGGGTGGGACGACGACTGTTACGAAAAGACGACGACACGGTTCACCGGCGTGGAGTGCACCGCATCGCTGGCGCCATGTACACCGGAAACGAACCTGTCTCGTCTCGTTAACCGAGGAACGTAGACGGCTCTCGACCGGATAGCAAGGGTTCCGGAACGGTCACGTCCGCGGTTTGTGTCACAGGTCGCATCGTGATGTCGCCGGTCGCCGCGCGGTCGCAGATGTGAAACTCGCAGTATGCGATGTAGTACATCTTGTGAGTGCCCGGCCCGCCTTGTGGGCGGCGAACCGGGCATTTTGGATATTCTGTGGTCAGCCGATGGCGAGTGCGGTGATCGCAGTGATCACAAGCGTGAGTAGGATCACAACGATGATCGCTGGATCGAAATAGCGGACGAGTACCTTCATACCCGCCCGATACGGTAGTTATCTGTCCAGATCAGCTGATACTGGACGTATGTGCCGGGGCGACGAGAAATGATCATCTGTCCACCGCCGGCATACAGGCCGTCGTGATACGCCTGCCCCTGATCGTCCAAAAAGAAGATCACATCACCTGGGCGGACGTCGGCCCGGCTGACCGGAGGTAGCGCATCGAACTGCTCGTAGGTCGTTCGGGGCACCGATACGCCCAGTTGCGCGTAGACGTACTGGATCAGACCTGAGCAGTCGAAGTCGTTCGGGCCGGCACCGCCATAGCGATAGGGCTTTCCGATCTGCTGTGCGGCGACCGCGACCGCTGCCGCACCCAGTGAACCCGAGCCGGCGGCCGGCTCCGGCGGCTGCGCCGTTGACGTGCCCAAAAGCGCGCCCCAGGTCAACGGGCCGACAATCCCGTCGGTCACCAGACCGGCGCCAGCCTGGAAACTCCGGACGGCGCTCTCGGTCCGTGGTCCGAATTCTCCGTCCGCGGCGATCCCCAACCGGCTCTGGACCGCCGCGACCGTCTCCCCGCGGCTTCCTCGCCTCAACAGTTGGCCCGGGTACTCCAGCGCCACCGCTTGGACGGTACTGGACGGCAAAAATTGTGAGTTGTACCAGAGTGCGTCGGTCAAAGACGGTGCGATAGTCACCGACGGGGTGATAGTCACCGCTGGTCCGACATGCGTGGTTGGCTCGCTCGCGGTGGCCGGACACGGCGCAAGAGCCACCGCGACGGCAACAGCACAGGAGACCGCGGTGACCGTCGGTGAGACTGCGCGGCTTGAGATGGACATTGCCATCGCCCCTCTGCCGCCGTCCGGGCAGTGCACCCGGGTCCCGTCCGCGTGCGTGTCGCCGGCACGGGGATGCGGACGGGCCTCGGCGGTCATCCCCGTTACTCACCGTGACAGTGAGCACCCTTACGCTAAGAGACTGGCGAAGAACTTTCAGTGATACTAGTTACCAAGGGTGACGGTCTCTAGCTGTAACACGATCATGAAGAGCCAGTAGCCCGATAGCGGACGCAAACCACCGAAAGCGGGCCAGAACGGATGAAATCCGGCGATGCTGGTATCGCCAATACCAGCATCGCCGCATGACATTTTTCGCTGCCCGTATACCTGCATTCTGGTTAGCGGACGCCTTATGACGGACTCTTGCCACAGACCGGCGACGAGCCAAACGGTGGAACGGTTCGACCAGCGCCGATGGCGGTTCCTGCAGGCTCGTATCCGAACACATGATGGTTGTTGAAGGAGAATTCCATGGTGACGCCAGTCTTCGTGACCACGTCGGGCACCCGACGTCCAGCGGTCCGCTTCGCCGGCCGAATTCTGGGCCTGCTGGCGGCCGGTTACCTGGGGCTGACAGCAGTCGGGTTGTCCGGAACGCCCTCCGTCGTGGAGCCCTTGCCCTCCGCAGCGACCGTCTCGCATGATCATACATTCGTGGATAGTCCAGCACCAGGCGGGCCGGATACGTCCGGGAAAACTGCCGGAGTCGGTAACCTGGTCACACCAGGTAGCATCAGATAAGGCCGTGGACCGTCATGCGAATCTCACCGAAGAGATCAGCGCGGAACCGCCGTGGCCGATTCCCGGCCCATGCACGACCGAAATCTGTTCGGTCCCACTGGCCGATTTTCGGGCTCATAGTGGTCGCACTCAGTGTGATGCTCGGTTTCCAGGCCTTTCTGTATTTTGGTACCGGTCCATCCGCCACCGCCCGGAGTTATGATCCCGAGAACGCACCGCCGGACACGCCTACCAAGCCCGTGATCGACGTGGTGGACGGTCAGCCGAGAGCGCGCGATACAGCCCCCGGAACCGTCGCGTTGACCTTCGACGACGGGCCGAGCGAGAAGTGGACGCCCGAGGTGCTGAAGGTCCTGCGCCGTCACAGTGTGCATGCGACCTTTTTCGTGGTGGGTGCCCACGTCCTTGAGCATCCCGACCTGGTACGCCAGATCAAACGTGACGGGAACGAGATCGGCATCCACACCTTCAGCCATGTCGACCTCACAAGCGCACCGACCTGGCGGCGGAATCTCGAACTCGGCATGTCACAGGCGGCGCTGGCCGCCGTCACCGGTGAGCGGTACTCGCTGCTGCGCCCTCCATACAGCGCCACTCCCATCGCAATCACAAAGGTCGGGCTGGCACGGTACGAAGAACTGGCCGGGCAGGGTTACGTGACGGTCGTCGCGGACCGCGACACCGAGGACTGGATGCAGCCCGGTGTGGATACGATCGTGCGGGCTGCGGCGCCGAGCGGTGACGCAAGCGGCATTGTTCTCATGCACGACGGCGGCGACCATCGCGCGCAGACGGTCGCGGCCCTCGACAAGATGATCGACCAGCTGACCGCCCGGGGCTACCGTTTCGTCACTGTCTCCGAGGGGCTCGGCCAGACCCCCGCGTCCATGACCGTGCCGGTGGACACCCGTAGCAGAATCGCCGGTAATGCACTGGTTCTGGCGTTCAGGATTTCCGGAATGATCCGTAGCTATCTGGCCCTGTCGTTGATCCCGCTCAGTGCGCTTGCGATTCTCCGGTCGGTGATTACGATCATCGCTGCCCGCCGCTACATTCGGCGGAAGAACAGCCCACAGATGGGCGGCTCGCGGAACAGCGGCCGACAGTCGGAGGATTCTGCCTACCAGCGGACACACGCCGCCGGCCGAACCGGCTCCGCCTTCCTACCGCCGGTCAGTGTGATCGTACCGGCCTACAACGAGTCGATGGGCATCGCGGACGCAGTCCGGTCGCTTGTCGCCAGCGATTATCCGGACTTTGAGGTGATAGTCGTCGACGATGGCTCGACTGACGGCACCGCTGACGTCGTAGAACGGCTCGCGCTACCCGGAGTCCGGATCATCCGACAGCGGAACGCGGGCAAACCCGCCGCGCTCCAGCACGGCATTCGTGTGGCCTGCGCCGACGTGCTCGTACTTGTGGACGCCGACACCGTCTTCGAACCAGATACCATCCGTCGCCTGGTACAACCACTCGCGGACCCTGGTATCGGCGCGGTGGCCGGCAATACGAAAGTCGGAAACCGACGTGGACTGCTTGGTCGCTGGCAGCACATAGAATATGTTCAGGGATTCAGCCTTGACCGCCGGCTGTACGATCTGCTCGGCGCCATGCCCACGGTCCCCGGCGCGATCGGCGCATGGCGCCGGGCGGCCCTCGATGAGGTCGGCGGTATCAAGGACGACACGCTTGCCGAAGACAGCGAGGCCAGCATAGCCCTTTGCCGGGCGGGTTGGCGCATCGCCTACGCAGACGATGCGCGGGCCTGGACCGAGACCCCCGCCACACTCCGCGCGCTCTGGCGGCAGCGCTACCGCTGGTGCTACGGAACCATGCAGGCGATCTGGAAACACCGGCATGCCGTGCTCGAAAGGGGGCCCGGCGGTCGACTCGGGCGGCTCGTACTTCCCCAGCTCGTCCTGTTTCAGGTCGTGCTACCGGTGATCGGACCCGCCGTCGATCTACTGGCTGTCTACGCGCTGTTCAGCGGAGACTGGCGGGTCTACGCCACACTCGGGGTGTTCTACGGCATCCAGTTCGCCACCACCGCCTTTGCGTTCCGCCTCGAACGGGAACCACTACGTCCACTATGGGCGTTGCCCTTCCAGATGTTCGTCTACCGGCAGCTCATGTACCTGGTGGTCATACAGGCCGTGGTGACCGCAGCACGCGGCACCCCACTGCGCTGGCAGCGGATGATCCGGCAGGGCACTGCCACCCAATCACTGGACAGGGAAATGATGCCGAATCAGCGGTACGAGCCGCCGGCTATTCACGGCGTTCCGACGCCTGCCTCCTCGAACGCACCAGCGATGCCGGTCGCCTGATCTGCCTGCTCCCGTGAGAACACCGGCCCCGGGAATCAATGGAACCGTGGTTGGCGCTGATATTGATCTTGCCGGGTACTCGTCCTCTGTGCTCTGGAGGACCTGGGCCTGGAGGCGTTCGCAAAGGTCGGCTTCCTCGGGCGCCAGCGGGCCGTCGGGGCGCCGGATACGGACGGGCTTGGGCCGGATCGGCAGGCCGTCGTCCGCATCGCAGCCGGCGACTGGCCCCGTCCCTATTGCCGGGCGCTCTTGCGTGCGACGCCGGCCCACAGCGCTGTCGGGGTGGGATCGTTCGTGCCCCACTGAGTCGCCGGCACAACACCGGGCTCGAGCAGTTCCCAGCCATCGAAAAAGCGACTTACCTGTGTTTTGCTACGCATTGTAACTTTCATCGGCATCATCTGGTTCATCCGGGCTGCGGCAGCGCCGGCTCCGATCGTGGGGTTCACGTCGTTGGCCGGGTGCGACAGCACCAACGCGCTGCCGGCGGGCAGTGCGGCGGACAGTGCCGCGACGATTGCGTACGGATCGTCCTCATCGGCGACGCAGTGCAGGATGGCGACCAACATCAATGCGATCGGCCGGCGAAAGTCCAGGGTCTCGGCCGCGCCGGCCAGGACGGCGGCCGGGTCCCGAACGTCACCGTGGAGGTAGGCGGTGGCGCCGGCGGGGCCACCGGTCAGCAGCGCCCGTGCGTGCGTCAGCACGATCGGGTCGTTGTCGACGTAGACGACCCGGGCGTCGGAGGCGACCCTTTGCGCGACCTCGTGGGTGTTGTCGGCCGACGGTAGACCGGTGCCGATGTCCAGGAACTGGCGGATGTCGGCCTCGCCGGCCAGGTGGGTCACTGCCCTGCGCAGGAACGCCCGGTTGCTGAGAACGCTGGCGCGCATGTCGGGCATGGCCGTCATGGCCTGCTCCGCCACTGCCCGGTCCGCGGCGAAGTTGTTCTTCCCGCCCAACCAGTAGTCGTAGATCCGCGCGATGTGGGGGATGTCCGGGTTCAGGTCGGCACCCGATTCCCGGCCCGCGCCGGTCACCGCGCCGGCATCGGCGGGATCAGCCACCGACCGGAAATCCCACCTCGATGAGTCACCCTCAGCCACCAGCCCTGCTCCCTTCGCGCGGTCACCCCCAGCAGACACCACCCAGGTTAGCGGCAAACCCGGACCAGAACGGACTTGCCGGCGGGGGACTCTGATACGCCGACGGGTGGGAATATTAACCTGGTTTGATACCGGTAACAGTAGATTGCCGGAGATCTTCATATTAGGGGGACTTGTGGGAGTACTGCGATGGTGTGACGGTCGGGCTCCGGCGCAGGCCCGTGCGGGCGGCGCCGTGGTGGCGGTCGCCCTGTTCGGCCTGGCAGCCTGCGGGGGTACCGGTACCGGTACCGGCGGCAGCACCAGCACGCTGCCCCAGACCACCGCGACATCGCCGGCCCCGACCCTGCACGCCCGCGACTACGTCGTCACCGAAGGCGCCGAGACCACCGGGCTTGTCCGGGACACCTCCACCAACACCTCACCGGACCCGAAGATCTCCGAATCTGAGTTCGCATCGTGCCTTGGCGTGCCGACCGCCGAGATCCAGGACAACTCCATCGACTCGGCGGACGGTCCCGACCTGATGAGCCCCGACGAGCTGGCCCATGTCAGCTCGTCCGCGGAAATCAATCGCCCGGGGGATGTGGCACGTGACGCGGTCATCCTGCGACGTCCGCAGGCGCTCACCTGCATTGGCCGGCTCTTCCTCCGGGGGCTCGAGCAAGAAGCGTCGTCCAACGGCGAGAGCGTCACGCTCGACTCGACGCTGGCGCTGCCCGGGCTGTCCGGGGCCACACAGGCCGTACGCATGGCGATAACCGTCGCCGCCAACGGCGGTAAGATCCACATTACCTTCGACATAATCTTCATCTGGTCCGACCGTGTCGAGAGCACTATCGTGCTTGGTCAGATCAACGGCGTCCCGGACCGGACGCGGGAGCAGAACGTGATAAGCCAGGTCGCCGCGAAGGTCGCCCGCCAGTGACATCCAATGATCATCTGCGGCTCGCGACAGGCACCGGCACGTCGGCTGGTATCGCCGTCGGGCTTACTCACTTCTGACATATATTCTTACCAATTCTTGACATTTAAGAGCCACAATGAGCGTGTGGCCCCACACTCCGCCGTTGTGCATGCTCCGCCGTCCGTCCGCGCACTGGTGTCAGCAGTGGTCGGTCTGCTCGTCGTGGTGACCGGATGCACCCCCGGGCACGGTGCGTCCACGGGGGAGGGCACCGGCCGGCCCACGACGACTGAGACGGTGGCGGTCGGGTCGTCCACCCAGACGATCACCGTCGGCGGGCAGGCGCGGACCTTCCACCTCTACCGGCCGGCATCGCTGCCGTTGTCGGGCGCGGTGCCGCTGGTCGTCATGCTCCACGGCGGTTACGGCAGCGGAACCCAGGCCGAGTCCTCCTACGGCTGGGACGCCGAGGCCGACAGTCAGCACTTCATGGTCGCCTATCCCGACGGCCTCGACCATGCCTGGGATGTGGGCGGCGGCTGTTGCGGTACGCCGGGGCGCACCAACGTCGACGACGTGGCCTTCATCACCCAGCTCGTGGCCATCGTGAGCCTCGCGCTACCCATCGACCCGACCCGGGTCTACGCCACAGGCATATCCAACGGCGGGATGCTCGCCTACCGGCTGGCCTGCGACACCACCGTGTTCGCCGCCATCGGGCCGGACTCGGCCACCCTGCTCGGCCCGTGCCCAGCGCCGGCGCCCGTCGCGGTCATCCATCTTCACGGCACCGCCGATCACAACATCCCCTACAACGGTGGCCAGGGCGACGGCACCGCAAAGATCAACGGGCCTGCGGTTCCGTCCCTGATCGCAACCTGGCGCGAGGTCGATCACTGCCCCGCGCCGACGGTCGATACGGCCGGGTCGGTCACGACGTCGGTGGCCCGCTGCCCTGCCGGTCACGACGTCGAGCTGGTCACCATCGCCGGGGCAGGTCACCAGTGGCCCGGCGGGGAACCCAAGCCCGTGCTGGAGCGCCTGCTACACCTTGATCCCCCGTCCGCCGCGCTGAACGCCACCGACGCCATCTGGCGCTTCTTCGCCACCCATCCCAAACCCGCCGGCGGCTGACCGCGAGACCTGCTGGGAACAACGGCACCGCCCCCCTCTGCGACATGTGACAGGCTCAGACAACGATCAGAATCCCGGTTGACCGCGTCGCCTTACCGCTCCACATGGGTGAGTCGCTCGTGTATGCAGGTAAGCAGTTCTTCGGTGTCGACCGGCTTGGTGATGTAGTCGGTGGCGCCGGCGGCGAGGCACTTCTCCCGATCGCTCTGCATGGCCTTCGCTGTGACTGCGATGATCGGGAGGCTTGCAAAGCGCGGCATGTTCCGGATGACCTCCATGGTCGCGTAGCCGTCCATTTCAGGCATCATGACGTCCATCAGGATGAGATCGACTGCCGTCGCCAACAGGACATCGATGCCCATGCGTCCGTTAGGCGCGTGGATCACCATGAGGTCGTGAAGTTCGAGCATGCTGGTAATAGCAAAGACGTTCCGGATGTCATCATCGATAACCAGAATCGTACGGTCGCGTAGTCCTGGGTACGTCGAGGTGTCGGGCACGGGCAACAGTTCCGCGGGCGCGTTCGGGGCTCCCCGGAGGGGCAGCACATCACCCGGATGATCAGCGGACAGGTACAAGGTGATACGTTCACGAAGATCATCTAGAGAACGCAACGATTCCAGGCGGTGGGTGCGGAAACGGACCTGGGCGAGCCGCTCGTGGGCGGTGCTCCGCGAGGGGTGGGCGAGGACCGGGATGTCCTGCAGATCCGGGCGTTCCCGGATTCTGTCGAGGAAAGCGAACGCGGACGCGTCGGGAAGGGCCAGGTCGAGCACGACACAACGGTAGGCTGTTGCCAGCAGGTGGCCGATGGCGTCGTCAGGGCCGGTGGCGGTGGTGATGTGGACAGCCCCGTGGGTGTCGGCGATGTCGGCTGCCGCACTGCGCGCGAGAAGGGTCAGCAGACCGTTGTCGTCAGGTTCGACGACGAGCAGGCGGTACTCACCGGACGCTATGACAGGCGCCGGCGTCGAGTCGACACCTGCCGGCACTGTGGCACCTTGTTTTTCTTCGGCACCATGGATTTCTTCGACCACGGAGTCGAAGGTGGGCAGCGGCAGGTAGAAGGTAAAAATACTACCATGCTCGAACTCACTTTGGGCGTGGATTTCACCGCCGAGGAGGGTCGCGACCTCACGGGAGATGGACAGGCCAAGGCCGGTTCCGCCGTATCTACGGCTGGTGGTGCCGTCGCCCTGCTGAAAGGCTCCGAACACTTTGTCCAGGTTCTCTTCGGCTATACCGACGCCGGTGTCGATCACGGAGAACATCATGGCCCTACGCCACTCGCGGCCGAGCACGCTGCCATCGGCCATCTGGATCCGAAGTTCCACCCCGCCTTGTTCGGTGAACTTCACCGCATTGGACAGCAGGTTGCGCAATATCTGCTGCAGACGTTGCTGGTCGGTGAAAAGTATATCCGGCAGGTCAGGAGCGACATCGACCGTGAACTGCAGACCCTTCTCCGTGGTCAGGGGACGGAAAGTGGTCTGGACATCCTCGATCAGCTTCGTCAGGGCGAAGCGCTCCAGGTGGATATCGATCTTCCCAGCCTCAACCTTGGAAAGATCCAGGATATCGTTGATGAGCTGGAGAAGGTCGGAGCCGGCAGAGTGGATGACGTTGGCGTACTCGACCTGCTTCGGTGTGAGGTTGCCAGCTGGGTTCTGAGCCAGCAACCGCCCCAGAATCAGCAGGCTGTTCAGCGGCGTACGTAGTTCGTGGGACATGTTGGCGAGAAACTCCGACTTGTACTTCGATGCCAGGGCGAGCTGTCGTGCCCTTTCTTCGATCTCCTGTCGCGCTTGTTCGATCTCGTAGTTCTTGATTTCGATGTCATGATTCTGGCGGGCGAGGAGAGTTGCCTTTTCTTCGAGCTCGGCGTTGGAACGCTGAAGCTCCTCCTGCCGAGCCTGCAGTTCTTCGGAACGTGCTTGCAGCTCGCCGGCGAGGCGCTGCGACTCGTCCAGCAGCGCGTCGGTTCGAGAGTTGGCGATGATGGTGTTGACGTTGACGCTGATTGTTTCCATCAGCTGGTTCAGAAAGTCCCGGTGCACTTGCGTGAACGGGGTGAAGGAGGCGAGCTCAAGAACGCCGAGGACGTGGTCTTCAAAGAGAATCGGCAGTACGATAAGGCTGACGGGCGCGGCTTGGCCGAGGCTGGAGGAAATCCTCACATAGTGGGCGGGCGTCTGCTCGACCACGATCGGTTTTTTCGTCCGGGCCGCCTGTCCGATCAGGGATTGTCCGACGTTGAACTCTCGCGGCACATCGGCGTGGGTCTGGTAGCCGTAGCTGGCGATCAGCTGCAGGGTGGAGCTGTTTGGACCGGATCCGGTCAGGAAAAATGTGCCGTGTTGCGCGCCGACCAGTGGAGTCAGCTCGTCCATGATCAGATGGGCGACCGTAGTGAGATCGCGGCTTCCCTGCATCAGGCTGGAGACGCGGGCCAGGTTGGTCTTCAACCAGTCCTGCTCCTGATTGGCCCGGGTGGTCTCACGTAGTGACTGCACCATGGCGTTGATGTTGTCTTTGAGTTCGGCGACCTCGCCCTGAGCCTCCACGGCGATGGACCGGGTGAGATCGCCGGTGGCGACTGCACTGGTCACCGCGGCGATCGCCCGCACTTGGCGGGTGAGATTTCCGGCGAGATCGTTAACGTTCTCCGTAAGGCGCTTCCACGTCCCGGAGACGCCCTCGACCTTGGCCTGCCCGCCGAGGATCCCCTCGGTGCCGACCTCACGGGCCACCCGGGTCACCTCGGCGGCGAACGATGACAGCTGATCGACCATCGTGTTGATGGTGGTCTTGAGCTCGAGGATCTCCCCGCGCGCATCGACATCGATCTTCTTAGAAAGATCACCTTGGGCTACGGCAGTGGTGACCTGAGCGATGTTACGGACCTGGCTGGTCAGGTTGTTGGCCATTGAGTTGACGTTGTCGGTGAGGTCCTTCCAGGTGCCCGACACACCTTTGACGTCGGCCTGTCCGCCAAGCCGTCCGGCGGTACCGACTTCCCGGGCGACCCGGGTGACCTCGTCGGCAAAGGCCCCGAGGGTGCCCACCATCGTATTGATCGTCTGGGCGAGCGTAGCGACCTCGCCCTTTGTCTCCACCGTGATCTTCTGGGACAGGTCGCCCCTGGCCACAGCTGTTGCCACCTGGGCGATCGAGCGGACTTGCACGGTGAGGTTGGAGGCCATCACGTTGACGTTGTCGGTGAGGTCCTTCCAGGTGCCCGACACACCTCGCACGATCGCCTGCCCGCCGAGATTGCCCTCGGTCCCCACCTCACCGGCCACCCGGGTGACCTCGTCGGCGAAAGCGGACAGCTGGTCGACCATCGTGTTGATGGTGTCCTTCAGCTCGAGGATCTCCCCGCGGGCGTCCACCCGGATCTTCTGTGTCAGGTCACCCTTGGCCACCGCGGTCGTCACCTGGGCGATCGACCGAACCTGGTCGGTCAGATTGGTCGCCATGACGTTGACGGACTCGGTGAGGTCCTTCCAGGTTCCTGACACGCCTTTGACGTCGGCCTGTCCGCCAAGCCGTCCGTCGGTGCCTACCTCGCGGGCCACCCGGGTGACCTCGTCGGCGAACGACGACAGCTGGTCGACCATCGTGTTGATGGTGTCCTTCAGCTCGAGGATCTCCCCGCGGGCATCCACCCGGATCTTCTGTGTCAGGTCGCCCTGGGCCACCGCTGTTGCCACCTGGGCGATCGATCGGACCTGCCCGGTGAGGTTACCGGCCATGGCGTTGACCGAGTCGGTAAGGTCCTTCCAGGTGCCCGACACCCCCGGCACGTCGGCCTGCCCACCGAGCTTTCCGTCGGTGCCGACCTCGCGGGCCACCCGCGTCACTTCAGAGGTGAACAACGCGAGCTGGTCGGTCATACCGTTGAAGACGCTGGCGATCTCGTCCATGAGCGTGTCACCCACCTGGGGCAGACGCGTGCTGAAGTCCCCACCACGCACCGCCGTCAGGCCCGCGAGAAGCTGGCGCAACGCGGGATCCTCCAGCGTCCCCGGCGGTCTGCGATTCGACTTCGCGCCCTCACTCACCAGCACACCCCTGTCGTCGCCTGACCGGTGATGCTCACCGGATGACCTAGAAAGACCTCGTCTAGTCCACCGTAGACACCCTGGAACAGCCAAACCCGGATGGCCCGGACAGAGCACCTTGACTGAGCTTCTTGATATTCATACGTTCAAAGACCAAAGCGAAGAGCCTGCGCCAGGGTGTTCATCCGGCAGTCGACGATATGGACCGAGGGAAGGATCGACTCGGTGGCGACACGACAGGCAGCCAGTCCGGCGGACGACGACCAGATCGCACAGCTGGTGGCGCTGATCGCCTACCAGCAGCGTGAGCTCCAGGCGCTGCGGGCACGGTCGGCGGCCGACGCCATGGTCGAAGTCGCACAGGGTGTCCTGATCGAGCGCCTGCGCTGCTCGCCCGCGCAGGCGGCCCACCAGCTTGCCCGCCTTGCCACCCAGTCCGGGATGCCGTTGGTGGAGCTGGCCGCCGATGTGATCAACAGGCCGGCGGACGACAGCATCGCCCCGGTGGTGCCGGATCCCCACGACCAGCTTCGGGCGCAGTTGGCGCAGATCGCCGTACGACGGGCCACGGACGGGTCGCAGGTCGCCGCGGCGGTGCTGGAAGAAGCCCTCGCCCCGGTGGGAGCCGTTGCGGTCGCACTGTGGATGATCGAACCGGACGGTGCTTTGGATCTCGTCGGTGAGGCGGGACTCGGCGCGCTCGAGGCCAGCCGCTGGCAGCGGATCCCGCCACAGATGGACTCCCTGGCTCAGCGCGTCGTCCAGGATGGACAGCCCGGGTGGTGGCCTGGTGGCTGTTCGACCCACAGGCGGATGCCGCTGGTCGGGTCATGGCTCGGCGCCCGCGCGGTGCTGCCGTTGATGAATGCGGGGGCGCTGCTCGGCGTGATGGAGATCTGCTGGCCAGCGCCGTTGGATGAATTCGCGCCGGCCCTGCGACATCAGTTCCTCGCCTTGGCCGAGGTGTGCGCCCAAAGCCTGGGCACCGCGCAGGGGCGTACCCACCCGAGTCGGGTTGCGTGGCTTCCTGCCCTGCTGGACGGATTACTGACCTCGACCCTCCTCGCCCACACTGTCCGTGACGACGATGGGCGAATCATCGACTTCTACATCAACCATGTCAGCGACGGATTCGTCGATCCGGCAGGTCGCGATCCACACGACCTTCTCGGCTGCCAGCTGCTGCACGTTTATCCGCTGCTGGCAGTGTCCGGCGGACTGTTCAACCGCGCCGTGAATGTGCTCACGACGGGCCGGCCCTACCACGCCGCGGGCGTCGTCGTCCGCGTCCTTGCCGGCGACGCCACTGTTGCGGTCGACATGGACGTGCGCATAGCCCGGCTCTACGACGGTATCGTGATCACATGGCGTCCAACGGACGGCACCGACGGACTCGCGGCTCTCCTGCAGCACGCGCAGCGGCTCGGTCAGCTGGGTGGCTGGCAGCAAGACCTTCGCACCGGCGACGTGCGTTGGACTGACCACACCTTCGCGCTGTTCCGGCTGGCACCCACAGCCACGCCCATCGCGTTACAGGACCTGGACTCCCACGTCCTCCCCGAGGACATCGGCGCAGTCGATCGCTTCCGGAAGACGCTGCTGACAATGCGACGACCAGCCTCCGTCGCTTTCCGGCTTGTCCGCGTGGATGGTGTGACACGGCACATACGCGCGTTTGGCGAACCGGTGACGGATTCAGCCGGAGCCCTCATCGCCGTTAGTGGCGCCTACCAGGACCTGTCGACCCAATATCACACACAAGTAGCGCTTGCCGCCACCCGTGAGCAACTTGCTGACACCGAACAGCGAGCCGAGGATCGGCACCGTCTCGCCCTGCAGCTGCAGCATGCCATCACGCCGTCTTCGGCGGACCCCATCCAGGCCGCCAGCCTGGATGTCGCCGTCCGCTACCGCCCGGCAGAGCAGGATCACCTGGTCGGTGGCGACTGGTATGACGTCGTGGTTCTACCCTCCCAGGATGTTTTCCTCGTCATCGGCGACATCGCCGGACATGGTATCACCGCTGTCACAGGTATGGTTACACTACGCAACAGCCTGCGCGGCCTCGCCATGACGGGAGCCGGCCCCGCCCAGCTCCTCACCTGGCTGAACAGTGTCGCCTACCACCTCACCGACAACATCACCGGAACCGTCATCTGCGGCTTGTACAAGCCAACCACCCACATGCTGCGCTGGGCGCAAGCCGGCCACCTCCCGCCCGTTCTCGTCCGCCGTGGCGCTGCGCGGACACTGTGCCCACCCCAGGGCACGCTCCTTGGCGCGGACGTCCGCAGCTGCTACGAGGAGGCCACCGTATCCCTCCAGGTCGACGACGGCCTCCTGCTGTTTACCGACGGTCTTGTCGAACGCCGTGCGACCGCCCTCAGCGACACCCTTGAAGCGCTGTTGTCTCTCGCCGGCCAGCCCATTGGCGACCTCCAGCATTACGCCGACAATATCCTCCAGGGCACTACCCCCGATACCGACGATGACGCATGTCTGATTGCCGTCCGCCTCCGCTGACTGCCTTGGACGCCGCAGGCCCCGCGGCAATCCCTGAAGGGGAGTTCGCCACCCGCCATATTCATGTCGGCAATCGACATAGAGCAGCCGTGGCGGCACACCGCCACGGCTGCTCTCATCCTGAAACCCCGATCAGGCGGTGGCGAACGCTTGGATGATCTTCATGCCGTCCGGGGTGCCGAGCCCGGTGCAGGCATCCCAGCCTTGGCGGGCGTCGTAGCCGTCGATGCCGCCGGTGACAATGTCGCGGAAAGCGCCGTTGCTGTTAGCCAGATCGTAGAGGGTACTGTGCGGTGCACCAATCGGTTTGCCGAGCTTCTGGTTGGCGATGGCGGTGAGGGCGGCCCACAGGGGCGCGACGGCGCTGGTGCCGGCGGCCACGGCGTCCTGTCCGTCGACCCGCACCTCGTAGCCGGTGAGCGGGTCGGCGTCGCCTGCCACGTCGGGTACGCCGCGGCCGGGCTTGTTCAGTGGATTCAGCGGCACCTGCGCATTCTGCTGATAGGCAGGCAGGGCGAAGTGCCGGCTGACCCCACCCCCGGTGGCACCGTGACCGACGGCGAGTTCGTTCCAGACCGTCTCGTCGGAGGCGGTGAGTTTGGTGCCACCGCAAGCGACGACATGGGGGCTGGAGGCCGGGAAGTCGACATGCAGGCCACTGGGCAGGCCGGCGGTGGCACCGTTGTCGCCGGCGGCGCAGAAGACCGTGACGCCGAGCGCCGCGGCGTCGGCGAACAGCGCGTCGTAGCTGTCCATCGCCTGGACGGTCCAGCTGTTCTCGGGATTTCCCCAGCTGATGGAGATCACTGTGGGCCGGCGGAGCTGGTCATGCAGGGCCGCGGCGATCGCGTTGTAGAAGCCGCGGGTGGTGTTCGGGGCAAAGTAGACCGCCATGGTGGCGCCTTGGGCGATGGCCCCGACCATCTCGATGTCCAGGGCGACCTTGCCGTCGTCCTTGCCGCCGGGGCTGTTGCGGGCCCCGTCCACCGATATGGCGGTGATCCTCGGCGTGCGCAGCTTCTGGTTCGTGAAGTACCTCTTGAGATCGTGGATGTGGTAGCCGCCGCCGAGCTCGATGAGGGCGACGGTCTGGCCTGATCCGTCGGCGTCCGTGGGGAAGCCGTAGCGCCGGGCCACCTGCTGGGGCGGGTAGCTGATCTCCAGTGTGTCCGGCATGACACCGTTGGCCTGGGCCATGCGGAAGTGTGGGCGGGCTTGGCGGCGGTCATCGAGCCCGAGGACGGCTTGGACCACAGGTGCGAGTCCGGCCGGCACGTAGATCTCGCCCTCGCGGCCCCGGTACGTCGTGTCCTGGTATTTGTACTCGCCCAGGTCGACCTGGAAGGCCTGGTTCATCTGGCCGACGGTCCCGGCCAACCCCACCGACCGTGCTGGCAGATCGATCGAGGTGATGGAGAGTCCGTGCGTGTGTGCGAACTCCTCCAGTCGGGCAACGTCCCGCCGGTCCGCTCCACGGCTGGCCGCGAACGCGGCGCGGTCCATCCGCGCCAAAGCCGTCTGCCCGTCCCGCAGGGAGGCATTGGAACGCCGGTGCAATACAATGGTGATCTCGGCCGGCGCGGTGGCAGCGGCCGATCGGATGCGACGGCTGCCGGCGGGGGCCTCGCGCAGACTGCCCGGTACCGCGTGGAACCTCTGCTTACTGGGGGACATGATTTCCTCGCTTCCTGAGTTCGGCAACTTCTGTTGGTTCTAGCGCTGTTCTTTTGCCAATTGACGCGAGCTATCGCAAGGCCCTGACCTGCATGGCTCAGGGTGAGTTCCGCACGCAGCATGGTGTCGATGATCTGGCGGACCGGGTCCAGCGCGAAGGCCTGGCGGATTGCCGAGAACAGGACGGTCTTCCTTGCTACCGCTGCGACGAGGGAAAATCCGCGGCCTGGCTACCGTGTAACAACAGATCTTGTCGACCGACGACAACACGGCGAGGTGCGTGTCCGGCCCCGCGACGCCGCGTCTCTATTGCCGGTCGCTCTTAGGCGGCTTCGGCCACGATGAGACTCTGGGGGCCGGCGAGGGAAGCATAATCGACAAATCGCCAACCCGTTTGCGGCAGCCAGCCGCGAACCTCATCAACGCTGTAGGCATCGCCGTCGCGTAGATGCAACGCGAACTCGCCGGCTATCAGTGCGCCATGGAGTGGCTCGGTACGAGGGGCGTTCGTCCAGAAGTCGGCGAGCAGGAGGCGTGCGTCCGGGCCGGCCGCGCGGCGCACACGTTCCAGTAGGGCACGGTTGTCCCGCGGAGCCCAGTAGTGGATGAGGTTGGCCACCAGGAACACGTCGTAGCCCGTGGGAAGATGTCCGGTCATGACATCGCCTTCCTGCACGGCGATGCGTGATGTGAGGTCTGCCTCGGCGATGCACGCGCGGGTCATGGAGATGACGCTTGGAAGCTCCAGGACAGTCGCTTCCAGGTGCGGGTAGAACTGGGCGACGGCGATCGTCCACGAGCCCGTTCCGCCGCCGACATCGAGTAGGCGTCTGTGCGCGGAGAAGTCGAAACTCTCCGGGATGGCTCTGCAGGCCGGATAGTTGATCTTTTCCCGGAAGTGCAGGAACGGGCGCAGGTCAGCGGGCATGCGCCCGGTGAGGAACGCCGCGGCGCCGTTGCGGTAGGTGTCACCGTCGCGTTCGAGCAGGTCCAGCGCCACCATGGCGTCGGCGCTGAGTTGCACGGCCCTGCGGGTCAGTCCCGTGTGAGCGGCCAGAGCGTCGATGGTCGCGGGCGAGTCGGCAAGTGCCTCGAAGATCCCAGTTTCGTTCGCCGCGAAGACGTGCTTGGCGGCCATGGGGCCCGACACGAGCCGGATGATCGGCTTAGGGGTGACGGTGCTCGTCGCCCGGTCGGCCCGGCCGGGTGATCTGTGTACGAACGTTCCTGTCGTCACAGGCATCTCCTGCTGAGTTGGGGTCCTATTGCGCCCTGGAGGGCAGACATGCTGGACGGGCAAGACCGATCGTGGGCTATGACGGCCCGCCGGCCAATCCCACATCAGTGGGGGAGTTGGTGCCGAGGCATCCCAGAATCGTGGGGTGGCTGCCCCTTGGGCCGGAAATTACGATTCAGTGATGAACCGGGACCGTTTGCGCCGTACCCGCGCCGACATCGTACGGCTGGCGGATGATGGGCTCGACTGGGTCACGTTCTCGACACAGACGAGCGAGATTCTCAGCCGGCTCGTCCCTTTTCAGCGCAGTTGCTGGCATACGGTCGACCCGTGGACGATGTTGCTTACCGGCAGCCTCAACCAGAACATCGACTACTCTGGGTCCTGGCTGGCAACGCACGAGTACGTCCTTGACGATGTGAACAAGTGGTGGTTTCTTGCTCGGAGCGGACGGCAAGCGGGTGCAACGAGTCTCGCGACCCATGGTGACCTGTCTCGTAGCGCCCGGCACCGCTCCCACGAAGCGAGCGGCATCGGTGACGAACTACGCGGGTCGTTCGTCGCAGACGGCACCTACTGGGCGGCTGCGAGTTTTCTCCGTGACGAGAGCGAACCATGGTTCACCGAAGCAGACGTGCGCTTGCTGGCCTCACTGTGCGAGCCGATCGCCGTCGGCTTCCGGCGGGCTCTGCTCGCGACGGCAGTGACGACGGAGCATCCTCGGGATGACGGCCCGGGGGTGGTCATGTTCGATGAGTACGGCGACCCCGAGTCGATCTCGCCCGCCGCGGAGCGGTGGATCGAGGAAATGATCGAGGTTCCTCCACCGTCCGTCCCCGCCACGTCGAAGATGGTTCAAGTCGTCGCTGCCCGGGCCCGCGCGTTTGGCACCGGCCACGACTCGGTTGAGGTCTCGGCGCGGTCTCGGGTGCAGACGAGATCCGGGTCATGGCTGCTCCTGTACGGCACTCGGCTCTCCGGTGGCGCCGACGGCCGCACCGCGGTCATCATCCAGCCCGCCACACCCAACGAGGTCGCCCCGCTGGTCGCTCTCGCCTACGGGCTCTCTGATCGAGAGTGCCAGGTCACGCAGCTCTGCCTGCAGGGCCAGTCAACCAAACAGATGGCCCAGATGCTCGGAGTTTCGCCGTACACGGTACAGGACCATCTCAAGTCAATCTTCGACAAGACGGGCGTACGAAGCCGGGGCGAACTGGTAGGCCGGGTTTTCCTCGAAGATTACGCGCCACGCTGGGAGGAACTACCCGGTGCGCCTGGCTGATGCCCGGCCCGTTGACCCCGGCTCCCGATCCGCCTCACCAATGGCTGGCGGGAGGAACAACCGCAGGATCTCCACCGGCCGTCGGACGTTAATCCACGCGTCCAGGCCGTGCTCGCCGCAGGGGGACTGCGCTGCCATGAAGATCGCCGATGGGCTTGCGGACGCAAGCTTCCTCGGCGACGCACCAGCCGGCCAGCAGCGGCACGCGGCGAAGAAGCGACCACGTTGCTTGATCTCCTGATCAGTACGCATCGTCCACGGCAGATCCTCAGGGATTCATGACCGGTGACAACCTGGCGTATAGGTTGGTGAGACACAGGGGCTGGACGGCGACAGCGGTTCGACAGCAGTTCGAACTCGCTCCAGAAAGCGCCAAGCAGAAATACTGCTACGGCAGGCACGGAATCCTCGGTCAGGTACAGCGCGTCGAGAACTTCATGATTGACCGGGATCGTGCTTGTCCGCCGTCCGGCCCCTTAGTGTCACACCTGTTTCCGGTACCTCTTACCGGCGTACGTAGCGCCGAGACCGCCGAGACCGGCGGAAGCGGCTGGTGCTACGGCCGTCGACGGCATGCCACGCCAGCAATACCAGAATGGCACCGATGATGGAGCCGACGATGCCGGAAGATTGTAATGGACCCGCACCGGCGTCCTTGCTGAAAAGGACGTAACCGAGGAACCCGCCGACGAAGGATCCGACGACGCCGACGGCTATGGTGCCCCCGATACCAATGTGGTCCGGACCGGGCACCACCAGGCGTGCGACGGCACCGGAGGCGAGGCCGAGCAGCAACATAACGACGATGAACTCAAGCATTGTCGTTTCTCCTTCTCGAGGTGATTACCGATGTGCTCCCTCCACCCAAACCACCGAACTCCTTTTCTCAGCTAATTTCAGGTCACCTTCGCAGCCGACCGCGGTCAGTCCGCGGCACGGTGACGGAGCCGGGCTGCCCGCCGCATGAGCAGCAGGACGACACCGCCGGCAACCACCCCGCTAGTGGCTCGGGGGTGACGACGGGCCTGCTGACCTGCGACGCGAGCGGCCTTGCCGCTGGTGACCACGGTCTTCTCGGCGGCGTCGCGGGTCCGGTCGGCAGCTGCCGCGACGTGCGGCGTAAGCCCACTTGTCGCGTCGGTGACCTTCCGCCCAAGGTCGACGGCACTCGTGGCCACCCTCTCCTTAGCCGCGAGAAGCACACTGTGACCGTTTTCATCCATTTTATCTGTATGGATGATATCTGTCCCTGTATCGGCAGTGAGTGGATGTGCGTCCGCGAGATCCGGTCGGGGGGGGATGGACTGTTCGATCATCGAAGATCCTCCTCGTGCACCAGCGATCTGTGTAGTCGTCGGACGTAACGAAGGGTGGGTCTTGTTATCTACTACCCAGGTTCCGCCATCAATAATCGGATGATTCCAGCTATGCGATGACGTCCCTTGCACGTCCACTTATCGGGTGTGACAGTGGATGGTTCTGTCCGTGAGTGTTGACCGCATCTGCCGGCGGCCCTGTCGCACCGGGCGGTGGTGTCGTGTTCGCGGCCGGGGCGCATGTCGGAGGTCCACGGAGGCCAGCCGGCCGGGGCGGTGACGACCTGGACGTTCCTGCCGTGGTTGTCGTGTTTGCCGGACCGCCACAGGTCCACGCCCGGGGTGGGGCCGGGGGTGCGGTTGCGGTCGCCATCGATCAGGGTGCCGTCGACGCTGAGGAACCAGCGCAGCACCAGGACGGCCTGGTGGCGGCAGGTCAGCGCGCGGATATCGGGGCGGGTGCCGCACCGGCTGCGTTCCGCAGCGAGTAAACCCTCCAGAAGCACAACGGTTTCCTCCCGCGATGGCAACACGGCCGTATATGTCACACTCGCCGGTACGCGGGACCTTTCTTAGGCTGATCTTTGGTCGGACCAGTCTTCCTGGCGGGATCCCGTGTTTTCTTGTTTAATCGTCGGTTTTCGGGCGTGTCGACTGCGGAGAGTGTCAGTCATGTACGGTCATGAGTCATTACATGGAAATGCTCATTGGACGGATGCAGGATACATGGACTATTCTCCCCAGAAATCCGAAGCCACTATCGTCCTGAACAAATGCTGCCGACGGCGCCGAAAGGATGATCCACGAATGAACGGTTCAACACGGCGCCGAATTTCCAGCCGATCAGGCTGCGGAATCGTCGTGTTCGGCGTGTTGGCAATGCTGTTGGGCGGTTGCGGCGGAGGAATGACGACATGGCCTCATGGTCGTCGTCGCCGAGCGGCTGCGTGGACGGCAGCGGTGGTTGCGCGCAGGGGCGGGCCTTCGTCCAACGGGACCATACGGTCTCAGAATTGGATTGCTTGGTCGATGGTTCCCGCTGTCGGATTAAGTGTTGGCAGGCGTAGTGCATCATTCTGTGCTCTTGCAGCGGTCTTCCTGTTCGTTGCCGGATGTGGCGGCGGCGCTCCTTCCGCCGCGGGCCTGGTGACACCGACCGGTACCGCACCGGAGGTCAGCCAGGCCCCGACGGCCTCGCCATCCGCCGCTGCGACGGGCCTGCGGCAGGTTGCCAGCTTCGCCGGCGCCACCCTGCACGTGGACCCGCTGGCATTCAGCCCGGACGGCCGGACTCTGGCCGGCAACGAGGGCAGCGAGAAGCGGGTGCGATTGTGGGACGTGGAGACGGGAAAGGCCACGGCCACCATCACCGCACCCGGTAATGTGTCGGTGGGTTTCACCCCTGACGGACAGGCACTCGCCACCGGCTACGCCGGTTATGGGGCACAACTGTGGGACGTCGGTACCGGAACCTCCACCGCCACCTTTCCGAACCCGGTGACGACCGGGGCGAACCCGTTGGGTGGCAGCGGAGCCGTGGCGGTCAGCCCGGACGGTAAGACGCTCGCGAGCATCGGGAATGGGGGCGGGGTGACCTCGGTGCTGCTCTGGGACGTCGCTACCGGCAAAAACATTACGAAGCTCACGCCCCGTAGTTCCGTCCTGTTGTGCCTCGCCTTCAGTCCCGACGGCAAGACCATCGCCGCCGGCGGCAACGGCGGTGGCGTCACCAATCAAGGAAACGTGTACACGTGGCAGGTGGCTACCGGAACCCCCGGGCCGACGCTACGGCTCGCCACCACAGATCCGGTGAAGGTCATCGGCAACAAGGTCAGTTCGCTGGCCTTCAGCCCGGACGGTAAGACCATAGCCGGTGCCGGGTTCGCTGGCCCGTCGTACCTGCAGAACGGCGCCTACACCGGTACGCAGATCTGGGATGTCACCACCGGCACGGTCGTCTCCACCGTCACCGACACCGGCGGCGGCTCGGTCGCGTTCAGCCCGGACGGTGCGACTCTGGCCACCACGCTCACCGGCGGTACTGGCGTCGAACTGTGGGATGTTGCCGCGGGGAAGGCGACGGGCACCATCACCCTACCCACCAACTCCGCCATGACCGCGGCGGGCACATCCGGGGCGCCGCTGGCCTTCAACCCGGACGGGAAGACTCTGGCCGTCGGGGTCGGCGGAACAGTTCAACTCTGGGCGCTGCGCTGATCCCGGCACTGTTGCGTTATCGAAAGCGGTGGAGGTCCCAGTAGAGGTCCTGGTAGGCACCCTCGAAACGGCCCAGCGCCTCCCGCAGTCCGCCCTCCGTGCTCAGGTCCGCCTCGTGACCGCTGCTCGCCACAGGATCAGTTAGGTGCCGGCCATGCTCATCATGCGTGGAGGTGACGATGGAGTGCCGCGTTCGGATATGACAACGACAGCGTCGGCCTCGGCAGGGTTCTATGAGCGAGTCGCCTCGTAGTCGGGGAGTGCGGCCGGGGTGGTCCGGGGTGCCGGGCGCATGATCATGATCAGTATGGCCAGCCCGGCGAAGATGCACGCACCGCCGTACGCGATCCTGGACATGCGGGTCCGCGACTCCACGATCGGCCTCCACCGGCACATAGACATGGTGTACGTGCTGGGCGCTGTCCGGCGATCTCACCGCGCAGCTGGCGGAGGTCAGCGCAGCCCAGTCGGTACCGATCGCCGACATTGTCGGACTGACGGGAGTTCTCGTGTATTTCTGCGATCCGCGCTCGCCATGGTGGCGAGGCTCGAACGAGAACACGAACGGCCTTCTTCGGCGCTTGTGACCGCGGCGGGCGGCGGGTTTTCGCCACCGCCCGCTCGCCTGTCTACGCCTCGGCGGCCGTCCCGGCCGGCGCCCAGTACGGGTCGCGGCCGATGAAGCCCAGCAGCCGGGCCTGGACGTCGGCGTCGCCCGGCACCGCGATCCGGGGGCCGTACTGGCCGGAGCCCCGCAGCACGTCCTCCATCGGCTCCATCCCGGCCAGCAGGCCGGCGCAGAAGTCCGGGTCGAGCCGATCGTCCTGGCCGGTGGCGCGGGCCAGGTCCCATGTGTGCATGAACACGTCGGCCGTGTAGAACCGGTCGATCGCGACGTCCAGGGGCGCTTCGCCGATGTGCGGGTTGGTCAGCACCAGGCCGGCCGTCGTCGGGTCGTCCAGCAGCGCCTGGACGGCGTCGTGGTGCACCCGCCACGTGGCGACCGGGTCGTCGTCCACCGAGGGTCCGCGGGCCAGCTCGACGCCGGTGCCGGCGGCGAGGAAGGCGGGGAACCAGTCCGTCAGGTGGCGCACGACGTCGCGGGCGGTCCAGGCTGCGACCGGTGACGGCCCGTCCCACGCCCGGGTCGCCTCGACCCGGGCGGTGAACGTCCCGGCGATCTGGCGGTGACGCTCGGCGGGCGCCTCAGACAGCGCCATCGGCCAGCGTCCCGTCGGACAGCATCTCGTCCAGCTTGGCGTAGCCCTCGTCGACCCCGGTCTCCATGCCGCTCGACAGCCAGGCGTCGCGGCCTTCGAAGCTGTCGACCAGCGACTGGGTGCGCAGCCGGGTCCGGCCGTCACCGAGGTCGTCGAACCACAGCGTCTCCAGCGCGACGCTGTCCGGCTCGCCCTCGAACGTGAAGGTCTGCACGATGCGGTCCGGCCGCACCTCGTGGAAGCAGCCGTGGAAACCGAACTCAACCCCGTCGCGGGTGGCGACGTAGCGCCAGCGACCGCCGGTGCGGGCTTCCCAGTAGTCGATGCGGGTGGTGAGCGAACGCGGCCCGACCCACTGCGCGAACAGGACGGGATCGGTGTGGGCCCGCAGCAACTGTTCGGGCGTGGCCCGGAACTCCCGGGTCATCCGGATGATCGGTACCTTCGGGTCTGCCTCGATCGTGGTTTCGCTGGTGATGTTCATGCCGCGCTCCCGTTCTTCTCGGTGTTGTCGCGTCCGTCGTGGTTGCGTTCGGTGCTGTCGCGCATGGCGTCCAGGACGGCGTCGAGGCGGCGGTACCGCTCCTCGGCCCGGCGCCGGTAGCGCTCGATCCAGGTGTCCATCAGGTCGAAGACCTCCGCCTCGAGGTGCACCGAGCGAGGCTGCGGCCCCTCCGGGCGGGTGACCACGCCGGCCTGCTCCAGCACCCGCAGATGCTTGTAGACGGCCTGCAGGCTCATCGGGTACGGCTCGGCGAGCTGGTTCACCGTCGCGTCGGCCTGGGCGAGCCGGGCCACCATGTCGCGCCGGGTCGGATCGGCGAGGGCCGAGAAGATCCGGGACAGCGAGTCAGCCACCATCGAGCCTCACTTCGTTTCAACCTTCTGGTTGAAATAAACATTAAGCGGTGGCAGCCTTGGTGTCAACCGCTTGGTTGAAACGCTCCGGTCCCGCGGGGTGACAGCAGCCGCCGCGCGTCCGCCACCCCGACGACCACCGGCACGCCCAGTTCCCGGGCGGGGGAAAAGCGCCCTGACCCAACCGAGTGATGGGTGCTACAGGCCGACCTTGCCCGAGGGGTTGTCCCGGTCGAACAGGCGGCCGGCTCGGACGTAGCTGTCCAGCGAGGTGGGCGACCGCCAGCGGCCCTGGCGCATGATCGACCGGTCCGTGACGCCGGCGCGGGCGGCGGCGGTGGCGAATCCCGACCGCAGCGAATGGCCGGCGAAGTCGGCGGGGGACAGGCCCGCCGCGGCGACCCGGCGCTGGACGATCCGGGCCACCGAACCCGGGTCGAGCCGGCCGGCGCTCACCCCGCCATGGCGGTTCACCGCCCGAAACGCCGGCCCCTCGACCAGGCCCGCGGCCTCCCGCCACGCAATCCATGATCGGACCGGGCAGGTCGGCCGGTAGGAGCCGTAGGCGAGGCCGACGAGTGTACCCGCCCGCTCCTGGTCGGTCTTGGAGCCGCGGATGGCAAGAACCAGACCATCGGCGGTCTCGGCGATGTCAGCGACGTCGAGGGCCACGAGTTCGCTGCGGCGCAGGCATCCGGCGAAGCCGACCAGCAGCAGCGCCCGGTCCCGGACGTCGGTGAGGCGGTCGCCGTCCACCGCTTCGAGCACACGGGTCAGCAGACCGGTTTCCAACGCGTGCTTGCGCGCGGGCGCCACGCCGTGGGTGCGGCGGATGCCGTCCCAGACCGTTGCCACCTCGACCGAGGTTGTCGGGTTGAGGTGGCGGCCGAGCTGATGCGCCACGGAGATCGCCGCCATTCGCCGGCGGATGGTCGCCGGCTTGTAGCCGTTGTCGGCGAGCGCCGTCAGATA
The DNA here is from genome assembly GCF_963555955.1 of Protofrankia sp. Cas3. Taxonomy (NCBI): domain Bacteria; kingdom Bacillati; phylum Actinomycetota; class Actinomycetes; order Frankiales; family Frankiaceae; genus Protofrankia; species Protofrankia sp. Cas3. The sequence continues at coordinate 4,952 of NZ_CAUVXP010000007.1, read as the reverse complement.
GCCCGCCACGGTCGCCGGTGCCGCTGGCACCGCGCTTAGCGCCGGAGAGTGTTCAGCACACCACGTGGCGAAGTGCCGTAGGTCGCTGTCGTAGGCCCGCCACGTCGAGGAGGCCCGCGCGGCGCGGGCGTAGTCGGCCATCCGTTCGACCAAGGCAGGCGACAGCGCAGAGTGTTCGCCATCATCATGGATTGCAACCTCTGAGCTGCCTTCGCTCATGTCTGAGCCCTCCTTTTCGAAGCCGTTCTGACGCCTGAGAAGTGAAGCTTATCGGGCGTCAGAATCTAGAACGTTTCATCTCAAAATTTGGAAACGATACGTAACTAAACTTCAAAACGATACTCAACGAAGCGAATGCTGGACCGGCGGGCAGGCTGGTCCTGTGTGGGAAGGGCAGCGCCGCGGTGGCCGTATCGAGACCACCACCGGACAGCCACCAGCGGCTGATCAGCGCTGGGTCGAGCGGCCCGATAGACCTGATGAGGTGTTGCGGGCAGGGTGCGCTCGATACGGCACGGTCGAGCACCCGGTAGACCATTGCCCGGGAGACATTGCCCGGGAGACGGTGAACAGCTCAGCGAGTTCGGCGATGGTGTGGATGCCTGCGTCGTGCAGTTCCACGAGGTGAGCCTGCTGGCGGGCGCTGAGCTTGGGCTGCTTGCCGCGTAGCTTGCCCTTGGCTTTCGCGATGGCCATGTGCGGCGCCCACGCCTGCCACACGTCGCGCCCCCACTTCCAGACAAGGCGTTCGTGTTCGGCAGCCCCGCGAGCTGGGAGGTCTAGGGTAGGATCGTGGCCGCCGGAAGCGAGGACGACGTCGCGGCCAGTCAGTATCCCGAGCTGGATCGGATCCTTCGCCTTATCAGTCAGCACGAAATCGAACGTGGGTTCGCGGAACTGCACGCCCTCGTGGCGTCCGCTGATGAGGATGTCGCGCCGCGGGCCGCGCTCCTGCTTGCCCGCTTCGGGGAAGTGCGGGGCAGGCTTGATGAGGTACTGGGCGCCTATCGGATCGCCGCACGCTCCGGTCACCCTGATGTGGCCCCGTTCGCGGCCCTCTTGCTGGGGCAGACGCACGTGGATCGTGCGGAGTACGAGGCCGCTTGGACGGCGTTCACCCAGGCGGCGACGGCCTCCGACCAGAAAGTCCGCGATGCTGCACAGCTCGCGCTTCGAGCACTGCCCAGGCAACGCCGCAAGTGGCGTGGGGTCGGTTGGCTGAAGGTGGGCGCGGGCAGGGAAGGGGACAGATCCGCGCGAAGGAGCCCGCAGACAGATCGATGAGACGTGACATCGATGCCCTGGTCCGCCCCCTACCCTCCCAGGTGATCATCTTCTGCGGCGCGCCCTTTCGAGCCACAACTGCGCGCTCAGCTGACGGCGGCGCCGAACCATGTGGGCAGCTGGCCGAGCAGCTCCTGCTGATCGTCACCGACCCACGCCACATGGCCGTCCGGCCGCAGCAGCGCCGCGGGCACGTCCAGTTCCTCGCTGACGTCGACGACGTGGTCAACCCGATCTGCCCAGCCCGCCACCGAGAGCCCGCCGGTCTGGTCGAATAGCAGTCCGCGGCCGCCGTGCATCAGCTCGTAGAGGCGCCCCCGCTTCAGCCCCACGTCCCGCATCCGCCGGCCGAGCAGTGCATGCCCCGCGCCGAAATCGTAGCGGACCCCGATCGCAGTGATCTTCTCGATCAGGTACCGGTTCACGTCCTCGAAGTCCATCAGTTCCGACAGCAGCCGGCGCACTGACCGGGGACCCGGCTCGGGGGACAGCAACTCCATCTGCGCGCGGGTGTTGTCCAGCACGTCGGCGGCCACGGGGTGCCGTTCGGTATGGTAGCTGTCCAGCAGCCCCTCCGGTGCCCAGCCGTTGACCTCGGCGGCCAGTTTCCAGCCGAGGTTGAACGCATCCTGGACACCGAGGTTGAGCCCCTGCCCGCCGGTCGGCGGGTGGATGTGCGCCGCGTCGCCGGCCAGCAGCACCCGGCCGACCCGGTAGCGCTCGGCCAGCCGAGTGGCGTCGCCGAAGCGGGAGAGCCAGCGCGGTGCGTGCGCGCCGAAGTCGGTGCCGGCGAACACCCGCAGCCGCTGCCTGAACTCCTCTAGGGTCGGCGCCGTCGCACGGTCCTCGGCCACCCCGTCGGCGGGCACGATAATGCGGTACACCCCGTCCCTCATCGGAATGGCGCCGAACCGCAGCTGGGTCTTGCGGACGTCGGCCATCACGGCGGCCAGTGTCTCCGGCGGCACGGCCACCTCCATCTCGCCCAGCAGCGTCTCGACCCTGCTGGGCTCACCGGGGAAACCGACGCCGAGCAGCTTGCGCACCGTGCTGCGGCCGCCGTCGCAACCCACGAGGTAGCGCGAGCGCAGCCGGGTGCCGTCGGCCAGCTCGGCGGTCACCCCGTGTTCGTCCTGGCTCAGTCCGACCAGTTCACAGCCGCGCCGGATCTCGGCACCGAGCTCGGTGGCGTGCTCGGTCAACAGGCGCTCGGTGACCGCCTGCGGGATGGCGAGGACGTACGAATGTGCGGTGTCCAACTGCTCCGGCCACGACTTGACGATGCCGGCGAAGAAACCGCCGACCGCGAGCTGCTTGCCGAGCGCGAGGAACCGCTCCAGCAGACCACGCTGGTCCATCACCTCGACGCTGCGCGCGTGCAGGCCGAGCGCGCGGGACTGCCCGGTCGGCTCCGCCTCCTTCTCCAGCACGAGCGCGTGCACACCGTGCAGCCGCAACTCGCTGGCCAGCATCAAGCCGGTCGGTCCACCGCCGGCAACGATCACGTCAATCATGAAAACCCCCCATTCAACAAGGTTGCATTTCGGCCAGCTGATCCGCGCAGTCCGGCGGCGCGCACACCCGCACCTCCGCGCCGAGTGCCCGCAACCGCACCGCGAATCCCACCGACGGTTCGCGTCCCACGAGACCCATCCGGTTCCAAAAGCGCATGTACTTCGCGAATCCCTGATTTCCGCAGGTTCTGGCTTCAGCTGGTGATTCTGCGGCACGACCCGGGTCTTGCCGCAAGGCCCCCGGTGCGCTATACGTTGAGAGTGGCAAGGAGCGGGTAACCCGCGTACGCGTCGCGGTCCACCGCCCCCGCGGGCAGCTCCGGGTTGGAGTACCGCCCGCTTCCACGCCGGCGGCACCAGCTTCTGGTCGATCTCGCGCGGCAGCAGCGGCTTGACCTTCACCTTCCGCCGGGCCAGCGCAGGCAGCCGCTTCACCCCGGCGGGTCCTCGATCCGCAGCTGCGCGGACAGATGCTCGACGACCGACCACGGCACGTTCAGCGGATCGTCCACCAGGAACCGTCCGACGTACCGGACGGTGCACATCTGCATGCGAACCCCAACTGGTCGGCCTTCGTCCGCCGCAGCCTGCTCATCAGGCAAAAATGCCACCGGCTCGGCGATGGACGCTGCCGACACGCGCGTCCCGTCCGCCGGGGTGGTCGGGGCGCGGGTTGCTGCCTATACCGGCACATCGGCCGCATAGCTTCGCGGACTTCGTCCGCTGGTACCCCGGCCCCCGATCCACGCGAGCGAACCGGCTTCGCTCGCGGAGCGCAGCCTCCCGCAGTTTGTCCCAGTCTCCGACCAGGACCGGCCCCGACACCTTGATCACGTACAGCAAGATCAAGTGCTTAGCGTTAACGGCTGTACCGCTGGCCCCCAAGGCCGGTCGCAATCTCTGCCGATCGATCGTCGGTCATCGGCGCTGTGCGTGATCTCCGCTCGACACTGCCGCAGCTCGATCTATAGAAGATGCCATACTTGATGCTATGGCCACGACATCTATGCAGCTTGACAGCGGGCTACGCGACGAACTGGCGGAAATCGCCGAGCGGGACTTCCATGGCGTGCCGCTGGGCGAGGCAGTCCGGCGTCTGGTCAAGGAATACAAGATCAACCGCATCATACGGCGGTACGAGGAGCTGCGCGCCGACGCCGAGGAACGGGCCAGCTACCAGGCCGAGGCGCGGCTGACCGACGATGCGGCCGGTGACGGCCTGCCGGATACGCGCGAAGAGTACCCGGAGTACAACCGGTGAGCCGGGCGCTGAGGCTCGCGCCCTGGCAGGTGTGGCTGGTGGACTTCGCCCAGCCGATCGGGCACGAGCAGGGCGGCCCGCGCCCGGCCGTGGTGGTCGGCTCGGCGACGCACTGCCGGTTTCCGATCGACAGGGCCCTCGTGGTGCCCCTGACCGCACGGAACCGGGGCCTGGATCATCACGTGCGCATCGACTCGCCCGAGTCCGGCCTGCACCGGCCGAGCTGGGCACGCACCGAGGAGATCACGGCGGTATCCACCCAGCGATTCACCCGGTCCACACCGCTGGGCATCGCCTCGGCCACCGAGATCGCCAAACTGGACGAGTGGCTACGCGAGATGGTCGCCTTCTGCTGACCCGCCGCGGCGTCAACCGCCCCGCATCCCACACCCGCCGCGGCCGCGTGAACCCGGGGTGAAGGATGCCCACGTCCAAGATTGCCGGGAAGACGTCACCGGCGAGCCCGCGGCGTAATCGGTGCGTCGGTCGCAGGTAACGTCGAACCGGAAAGCTCGCCGACGTGTCGAGTTGGGACAACACCATTGTCGAATCAGGCCACTGGGGTGCGACGCACCGACTGGAGGACAACCGAACGGTGCCACAACAACGATCAACACCGTCAGACTGCACGTCCAAGTCGCCGGCCGGCGTCGCACTTCCGATCATCGACCGCAATCGGTGCGAAGGTAAGGAGGACTGCGTCGTCGTCTGCCCCTACGATGTGTTCGAGGTGCGCAAGCTGACCGAACAGGAACGCGAGGGCATGTCCCTGCTGGGCTCGTTGAAATACCTGGCGCACGGCCGGCGCCAGGCCGTCGTGGCCAAGCCGATGGACTGTCACGCGTGCGGCCTGTGCGTGACGGCCTGCCCCGAGGAGGCGATCACCCTTCGCC